>CAMZAI010000144.1 GCA_947304065.1 uncultured Clostridia bacterium
TCATCAGTTCGCTCGTAGCGACCGCGATGTCGCGTCCGCCGGGAACCATCCACGGCACAACTCCGACTCCGTCGGGGAATACAACGGGGCACTCCGTGGCCATCTCCCAGAGCTCTCTGGTGAAAACGGCGTCATCGAGCGGCAGCACAAAGGTCAGCGCGATGATGTTCGTGGTATGCGCATGGTAGATCACGCGGTACTTGGGATCGATCAGGAACTTCACCTCGTGGTTCATCAGATGGCTCGGAAGCTCGGATGTCGGACGGCCTCCGTTTACGAGTCCCCAGACGATCCTGTAATTCTCACCCGCCTTGTCGAGCTCGATCACGCACATCGAATCCGCGGGATCGATGACGCAGTTCCTGAAAAACTTGCCCGAACCGGTAACGAGGAAATATTCCCCGCCCAGCGCGGGAACCGTGGTCCCGATCGGAGTCCAGTCCTTCGGAATAAAGTTCTCCTTTACGCTCTCAACCTCTTCGGGGCGGATGCGGTAGGACAGGTTGCCGCCGTTTCTCTCGTGCCAGCCCTGTTCCCAGCCGTCGTTGGCCATTCTTATAAAGCCTTTTACAAATTCAGCATCAAGTATTTTCATACAAACTAATCCTTTCACCAGTATATCTTTACTTTCCGTTTGAAACTTCTTATCGCTTCAGCAGTACATCCTTCTCATACTTCTCGATCTCATCGTAGAAGCCGAAATCGTCGACCACACCCTCGCGTCTTAAGTACTCGTCCCATATCTCGCCGAGCGGAAGAAGCTTCACGGCCTCCTGCATTACCATCTTTTTGCTGAGCTGATTCGTATCCTGCAGTTCCTTTAAGGTTCCGAAAGGTGTGCAGAGAGCCTCGAGAAGAGCCTTCTGCCAGCTTCTGTAGCCTGTCGCCAGCGCGGAGATCCTGTTTATCGAAGCGTCGAAATAATCGAGCGCCATGTGAACCTTGCCGATGCCGCCGCAGCGTACGATCTCCTTTGCCATTTCCCTGGTCTCGTCGTCAAAGAGCACAACATGGTCCGAATCCCACCGGATCGGTCTCGTGATATGCAGTGCGAACTCGGGGAAGAAGCACATCAATGCGGGGATCTTGTCCGAAACGACCTCGGTCGGATGATAATGACCGTTGTCCATAAGAGGCATAACGCCCTCGTGAGTCGCCGCGAAGCTCAGTGTGAACTCTGCGGAGCCTGCAGTGTACGCCTCAACGCCGATGCCGAATACCTTCGACTCAACGCAGGGCTTAACAAGATTGCGGTCGTAAGGGATCGAAAGGATCTGCTCGATCGAATCCTTGTATCTGAGCCTCGGTCCGAGCCTGTCGGCGGGAATGTCCTTATAGCCGTCGCCGATCCAGATGTTCATAACGCAGGGGATGCCTGTCTCTTTCGCGAAATACTCGGAAATGCGCAGGCACGCCTGTCCGTGACGGATCCAGAACTTTCTCGTCTCCTCGTCGGGGCTGGTAAGAGTCAGCCCGTCCTTCACACGGGGACTCGAGAAGAATGTGGGGTTAAAATCAAGTCCCACATGATGCTTCTTCGCAAGCTCTACCCATTTTGCGAAATGTCTGGGTTCAAGCGCGTCGCGGTCCACATACTCGCCCTTTTCGAAGATCGCGTAGCTTGCGTGCACATTGATCTTCTTTGTGCCGGGAGTCAGCTCGAAAACCTTCTCATAGTCGGCAAACAGCTGCTCGGGAGTCATTGCCTTTCCGGGATAATTTCCCGTGGTCTGGATGCCGCCGGTGAGCGGTCCGTCCTGGTCAAATCCCTTTACATCGTCCAGCTGCCAGCAGTGAAGCGCTACCGGTATCTTCTTCAGTTTCTCGATCGCAGCGTCTGTATCGACGCCGAGCTTTGCGTATCTTTCTTTTGCTTCCGAATAACTCATGTTACCCTCCTGAATTGTTTTATTTTCAAGCTTTTTCACTGATTCATTTCACTTAATCGTCCCAACTGTAACCCGTTACGTCGAAGGAATCAAATACGAGTCCTCTTCCGGTCTCAAGGTCGGGTACCGCACCGTCTGCGATCATCTGGACCAGAAGGTTTCCTATAGCCGTAGCCTCGGAAGGTCCGGCATATACGGCCCTTTGGCAGAACTTCGCAGTGATCCTGTTCAGATAATCCGCGTTAGATCCGCCTCCGATCACATGGATGCAGGGGTAATGCACTCCCGTCATCTCTTCGATCTCACGGAGCGTATCCGCATAGCATTTCGCAAGGCTGTTGTAAATGACCGCCGCAACTTCCGCGGGCGTTTCGGGCACATCCTGTCCGCTCTCGCGGCAGGCCGCTCTCACCTCTTCGCTCATGCTCGCGGGACTTAAGAATCTGCCGTCGTTCGCGGGGATGATGGAGCCGATGGCCGCTTCCGACGCTGCCCCGCACAGCTCGCCGTAACTCATGTCGGGAGCCAGTTCAGCCTTCGCCGATTGGATCATCCACAGTCCCATGATGTTCTTCAGGTATCTGAAACGGTGATCGTATCCGCCTTCGTTGGTAAGATTCCTTTTTCTGCTCTCCTCCGAAGTATCTGCCTTTTTCAGCTCACAGCCCATCAGCGACCAGGTTCCGGAGCTGATGTAGAGCGTATCGTCTTCGGCAGAAGGAACCGCAGCGACAGCCGAACCCGTATCATGTGTGGCCGGAAGAACTACACTGCAGTCAAATCCGACCTCTTCCGCAATCTCCTTCTTCAGGCTTCCGAGTACCGTTCCGGGCTCCGCGATCTTTGTAAATATCCTGCGCGGAAGTCCGAGCTTATCGATCAGTTCGAAATCCCAGTCGTAGGTTTCGGGATTTAAGAGCTGTGTGGTCGATGCATTCGTGTATTCGGTCATCCTTCTGCCCGTGAGCAAAAAGTTGAAATAATCGGGCATCAGCAGCATCGAGGATGCCTTTTCGAGCGATCCCGGATCATTCTTCTTCGCCGCGGTCAGCTGGTAGATCGTGTTGAAGGGCTGCTTCTGTATGCCCGTTCTGGCATACAGCTCATCCTCGGGGATCACCTTGTAAACCTCAAGGTCAATACCTTCTGTACGGCTGTCTCTGTACCCGTAAACGGGGCTCACCCTCTCGCCTGCTTCGTCGAGCAGAGCGTAATCTACGCCCCAGGTGTCAATGCCTATGCTGGCCGGGATCTTCCCGATCTCGGCGCACTTTTTCATGCCTGCCTTGATATGTCCGAAGAGGGCGTCTGCGTCCCAGTATTTATGTCCGTCCTTTTCGACCATACCGTTCGGAAATCTGTAGATCTCCTCTATTTTCATTTTCCCGTTCTCAAGCGTTCCGAGTATGTGTCTTCCGCTCGAAGCGCCGATATCAACGGCCAGATAATATTTCATCAGCAGTCCTCCAAAAATTCCATCAGCATTATCGCGTTCAGTCCGAACTGAGCGGCATGGTTTGTCGAGATCCATGCGATCTCTTTAAGCTCCGCGCAGTTGCCGGCATTGGGAACCGTGACCGCCTCGTAGCCGTTCGGTGCGAAAGACGTATACTGCTCTTTAGTGAGCGTCCTTACGGCTCTTTCGGCAAGCACTTTGTCGTTAAGCTTCGCGGCTCCGTATGCGCCGATGCCGGTCGCGAACATCGGGAGCGTAAACTTTCTGTCACCGATCAGTCCGTTCGATTCCTTCTGCTTCTCGTCATCGGGCAGGAAGTAGAATCTGCCGTACTCCGCGAGCATATCCTTCCACTCTTCGTCATCGAGCAGATCCGCCATCTCAAGCCATACCGAAGGCGCTCCCATGCATATCTGCAGGTGGGTTCCGCCGGTCGTGCGCTCGCCGATGTAGTGCAGGTGCAGCGTGTTCGGATTGAATTCGAAATCGGGTCCCGAAACAAGCTTTAACGGTGCGTTCTTTATGTCCTGCGAGCCGACGAGTATCTTGTCGCGGTATTTCGTATCGCCCGTGCGCTCCCACTCGGTCATCCAGTTCGAGCACAGTGACGACCAGTCGGGGCCGCTCCTCGCGTGCGAAGGCTCGACCATTTCCTCCTTCGGATAGAAATCTCCGAGAGGATCGCGGTTTAAGAACGTCGCCTCGTTGTCCTTTAATTCATCGAAAATGTCCTCGAGGCGTCTGTCGCCCGTCAGGTAATAGTAAAATCTGTGATGTCCCGCCATCGCGATGCGGGCTTCCTTGCACGGACAGCCCCAATGGATCACATTGTGGCGCGAGCCCATGCCCTTGTATTTTCCGATGTGGTATACGTCCACCTCGGAGGTGTGGCGCGAGAGCTTCTCTGCCAGCCTGAACACATCCGCACGTCCGGTGCGCATGAAGTAATACCACAGCCAGAGCGTCGGGACGAGCTCCGTATTGTCCCAGGCGTAGCCTCCGACGTCATATCTCCAAACATGACGGTCGGGATCGTAGGTATGCATGAAATCGCCGTAATTGAACATGCCGTACCATTTACGCTGCTCAACCTCATTCTTGTAAAACTCAAATGAGGTTTCGAGGTCCTTCTCAAGCTTTCTCTCGAGCTCCGTACCGTTCTTTACGAGCGACCAGTAGCCGAAGGCCCTGAGGTCGTGATAATATTCGGGATCCCCGACATAGAGCGTCGCGGTATCGATATCCGATGCGAATGTGAGCAGTTCCTCGTCGCTCACGCAGAGCGTATCGGTAAACTTCAGCGAAAATTCATTCGTGCAGGCGATCCCGTAAGGATCGGCCCCCTTGTAATCATAGCCCTCATAGCAGACCTGATTGTAGCCTCTGTCCGCGTAATGCCTGAAATCGTAAGGTCTTGCGGAGGGCGACCAGATATGCACACTCATGCGCACGGTATCCGATGTCATTCCCGAAACCGTATATCCCGAAGGATATTTCTCCCAGAAATCGCGTATAGCGGCCATCACTCCGCCGGCCTCAGTGCCCACGAACGCGGCGCCCTTCGCCCTGCTGCCGTGCAGGCTGTCGATATAACAGAGATGATCGCCCGCGAGTTTTTTCCTGATCATGAAATGACTGTCGCTGTCCTGGCACAGATCGTACTCATCCCAGAACGGGATATCCTTCATGATCCGCTCCATCGCCTCCAGCGCCTGTCCTTCCGGCTTCAAAACTTCTCCGCGCATCTGTGCGGCGTGGAGTCCTTCCGGAACTCTCGGCCTCCAGCTGATAAGAGTCATCGAAGACTCATGGAACACGCCGTGATCCGGCGTGAATTTGATATGTCTGTTGTAAGGCTGTCCCTCCGCGGGAATCTCAAAGCTCACCGTGAGACCCTTAAGATAATCCCTGTCGGGCTCTCCGTCATAGATAAATGTGTGCGTGAAATCAAGCCTTTCGGAACCCGCGTATATCTTCATCCTGATGATGAAGCGCAGCCTTTCTGTACCGTTCCTGTCGACATGTGTTCCCGTAAATCTGAAAGCGCACATGAGGCTTCCCTGCTCCTCGAGCTCCGCCTTATCCACCCTGCCGGAAAAATGCCTGTCAACCGTGGCCGGATCGCCGTCAACCGTAACCGGCGATGACAGTATCAGCTGCGGTACAAAATTCTTCGCGACGAGCCTGCTGCCCGCCTCGATCTTTGAAACAAGGTTCGCGCCGCTCCCCGGGATAAATACGGTAAAGCTCCCGTTGTCAACAATAAAGCCGTCTCCGTCCTTTTTCAATGTGATACCGCTGCCGGCCTCAACGCCTTTTCCGGGCAGCACCTCGATGCTGTCGGTCAGCCTGTCCGCGTCTGCGGTGTGAGCGCTCCACTTAACCGAGCCGTCGGGCCAGAATGCGGTAACTCTCGACTGGAGAGGAGTCTCTGTCCCGTCGGTGTTCGTGCATACATATTCCGAAGAAGGGCTCACTTCTCCCTTTTTCCACATGCATCCGAAGGTTGTATATCCGGTTCTTCCGGTAAGTCTGTGTAATCTCATAAAAACCCCGATCAGATATCTATCTCAATATGTCTTCTGGCCGCTTCCTGTCTCCAGAAGGGTTCGTCGCTGCGGCGGATATTTTTCGGTTCCGCCTCGTCGTAATCTATCCCCAGCGAAGCCGCCGTTATCGCGAGCGGTTCAACCGCCTTCCTGCTGTAAAAGCCGTCCTCGCCCTCGTACCATCTTACCGCCTCGCCCATCGAATAGGTCGAATAGACGGTAAATTCAAGCTCGTCCGTGACTGCTTCAGGGACCTCTGCCCACTGCGTCTCAAAGCCGTTCTTCCACTCGCCTCGTATCTCACGTCCGCCGATCCTTATCCCGTATTCACGTATAACGCCCGGAAAATCCCTGTCGGACTGTATGGGCAAAGTATATAAGCCCTTTACTCTTACCGGCCGTTTAAGCCCGATACGGAAGGTTACGGGCAGCTTCTCCGGCGCCAGTCTGAAAGGAATGTTCGGATTGATGTCGGCCAAGTCGGTGAAATCGGCGTCCTTTCCGCATCCGATCGATGCGATGATATCGGCGCCTTTAAACAGCGGCCTGATATGCCTGATAACATCGCTCCACTCTATCTGCTGCGCAGGTTCGAAATCAGCCGACGCGGCGTACTTTATCAATGCTTTCTTAAGTGTCGCGGCTTCCGGTCTGCCCTCAAAATCCCCTGAAAGTTCGGCCGAGCAGAACAGCAGCTTTCCTGCAAATACCCTGCCCTCGAATATGAGAGAGAGCGGGAAATTCCTGTTCCAGTCATCCACGGCTCTTACCGTGGATCTGTATTTTGCCGGGAAATTGAGGCCTCTTGCGGTCTCCAGGATATTCTCCCATTCCCAGCCTCCCGATCTTGAAGTCGGGAAATATTTAAACAGAGGCGATTCCGTATCCACGGATATGCCGAGCGGTCTCGACCACTTCGGTCCCATCTGCGCGTTCCAGAA
>CAMZAI010000145.1 GCA_947304065.1 uncultured Clostridia bacterium
TATCGTAAGTATCCCGGAGCAAAATGTAATTTTTTCAAAGCTTAAACGCGGAAATGACTGTCTTAATTCATCTGCAACACAATAGATCTCTTCATCATCCCATTCGTCACCGTTTGCTTTTCTGCATTTATCCAATTCGGCACGATTCTCAAAAGCCACATCGCCGATCATGATCCTGCCGCCTTCGTTCAGATGATCGAGCAATTCCTTAATGAATCGTATTTTCTGATCATCCGTTAAATGATGTATGGAATAAGTGGCAACAATAAAATCATAAGAATGCTGTTTCAACGGTGCTGCCAGTCCCTGCGTAAAATCACCCTGATACAGATGGGCATGAGGCATCTTTTCGGAAGCCAGTTCGATCATTCTTGACGAAAAATCCTGTCCGTAAATATCGCACCCGTTCTCATACAGCTTCGCAGTCAGCGCTGCGGTCCCAAAACCTATATCAAGCACTGCTGCGTTCGGCTTTTGCATTATGAATTCAAAAATCCTGCCAAGTACTTGCTTGTACCCTGCAAACGGATAGGTATTCTCCTCATCCGATAATCCCACGGCTTTATCATATCCGTCCGCCCAAAGATCAAATCCTTTATTATCTAACATATTTACCTCTGCGGATCCGGTCCGCCTTATTGTGCGCTGTCGGACGGAGCGACCTTTTCGTTATAGGGATGGTTGAGGCCCTTGTACTCCGAAGGCGTGCAATTCTTAAGATTCTTAAATACCCTGTTGAAGGTCGAAAGCGAATTAAAACCGGACTGCATCGCGACTTCCGTGATCGAGATGTCGGGTGTGATCAGCAGCGTTTCCGCGTGCTCGATGCGCTTGCGCGTCAGGTAGTCGTAGTAGCTGACATTCGTGAACTGTTTGAAAAGACGGGCGAAATGGAACTTCGAGAAGCCCGCGATGTCGGCGAGCTCATCGACCGTTACATCCTCCGTGCAGTGTTCGTTTATGTAATTGCAGACCGTCATGAACTTCTGAACGTATTCGTGCTGCTTGTTCGTAGTGAAGTTGCCGAAGCGGCGCTCCTGGTTGTGGGACTCGCGGCCGAGGTCTACGAAGAAACTGATCAGGAGAGAGTAGATGCGGGCCTCGAAATACGGCGACTCGCCGAAATACTCCGACTCGATCTGCAGCATGTAATTGCGCAGTACCTGGGCGAGCTCGTCGCGGATCTCGTCGTTGTTCTCCGTGCGGATGATCATGTACGGATGGAGATTGTGCAGCAGGGAATCCATGCCCTTCAGGTTGCAGAGCAGCGAATAGTCGACCATCATGATCATGCGCGAGCCGGTAGGCGGAGCTTTGAGCATATGCAGCTCTCCGGGCGGGATGATAAGGATGTCCTTCTCACCGAGCACGATCGTATCGTTGCCTATGATGACCTCGTACGTGTTCTCGTAGGGCATGATTATCTCCATCGCGGTATGCCAGTGGATCGGGTAATCATCGGTCTCACGGTTGTGATAAATGCGCACCGAACTGACATTGTTGAAGGATACTGTTTCGACAATTCCGTTGAGGATCTCAATCATAATGAATGCTCCTTAAAATGTGTGGCGGCCTTGATTGTCAAATTTTGCTACATCGATTTCTTGTGCAAATCTTATCATAATAATAAAAATAATTCAATTATTTGACGAAAATTGACAAAAAGTACTTGATTTTCGACTTGGTTCTAGGTTATTATCAAAACAGACAGGCAAAGTCATTTTTGAAAACACCAATTAAATAGCAATATTTGATTATCAAAATAGTAACTAGTGCAATAGGATGGGCAGTGCAATGGAGTATGAGGCAGCTTGGCTGGACGGCAGGGTACCGTGCGCCATTCCCGACATCAGAGGGATAGATGATATATATCTGATGAGTGATGCGGACAGGGTTCGCTCAGATAATGTTATTATCGACACGGCTGCCCGCGAACTGTGTGTTGCGGCACACGAAATGTTCGGTTCCGACCTCTCACCAAAGCAACTTTTGAGCACAGATACATTATATACGAAGTCAAATGGCAATGCAAATATTGCTCTGAAGCTTACAGCGGGAGATGAACCTGTCGGAGCTTTCAGTATAACCGCGGAAGAAGGATCGAAAATCATTACCGTAACATCCTCATCACCCGAAGGACTGCTCTACGGAGCGTTCAGACTGATCTTCCTGCTGAGGACCGCAGATGAGTTCAAAGATCTGAATTGCTCGGAGACGCCCGCATCACCCTTAAGGATGCTGAACCATTGGGACAATCTGGACGGAAGCATTGAGAGGGGTTACTCGGGGAATTCATTCTTCTTTGAGAATGATAAAGTGATCGTCGATGACAGAACGGAAGCGTATGCGAGACTCGTTGCGTCGGTCGGTATCAACGCGGTTGTTATCAACAATGTAAATGTCAGGGCTGCGGCCACGAAGCTGATCTCGGCTGTGTACCGCAAGGAGATAAAGGCCCTTGTGAATATATTTAAAAAGTACGGGATCCGGCTTTTTCTGAGCCTGAACTTCGCGGCTCCGATGGAGCTTGGCGGGCTGGACGGCAGCGATCCCTGCGATGAAAAAGTAAGAGCATGGTGGAAGACGGCTCTCGACGAGCTGTTCACGGATGTTCCCGAACTCGGCGGATTCCTGATAAAGGCCGATTCGGAGGGGCGCCCCGGACCTTTCACTTACGGACGTACTCATGCGGACGGCGCGAATATGCTGGCCGACATTATAGCTCCTTACGGCGGACTCGTGATCTGGCGCTGCTTCGTTTACAACTGCAAGCAGGACTGGCGCGATACCGTGACCGACAGAGCGAAAGCGCAGTATGACAACTTCATGCCCCTCGACGGCGAGTTCAGGGACAATGTCATCCTGCAGATTAAAAACGGGCCGATGGATTTCCAGGTACGTGAGCCCGTATCTCCGCTGTTCGGCGGACTCAAAAAAACGAACGAGATAATAGAATTCCAGATCGCACAGGAATATACGGGTCAGCAGAAGCATGTATGCTACCTGATCCCCGAGTTCAAAGAGATATTGGAATTCAAGACCTATATCAGGGATACCAAGGGAGATCCGGTCGAAGCCGATACGGTCTGCGATGTTGTCACCGGGCGGACCTTCGGGACCGCAAACTGCGGCATGGCTGCGGTATCGAACACCGGTAACGACGCGAACTGGACCGGACACGATCTGGCGGCCGCGAACCTTTACGGTTTCGGAAGACTTGCTTTTGATCCCTCGCTTACTGCCGAAGAGATAGCGAATGAGTGGACGGCGCTCACCTTTGGCAAAGACGAAGTCATATTCCAACTTATTTCATACATCCTCAATACCTCCAGACCGGCATACGAGAAGTATACGGCACCTCTCGGTGTCGGCTGGATGGTGAACCCCTGCCACCATTACGGACCGAACGTGGACGGCTATGAATTCTCCGAATGGGGAACCTATCACAGGTCGGACGCCGAAGGAATGGGCGTGGAGAGAGGAGCGAAGGGAACAGGCTATATCGCGCAGTACAATGAGCCGAACGCCTCCCTTTACGAGAATCTTGAGACCTGTCCGGACGAGCTGCTGCTGTTCATGCACCACGTTCCGTACACCTACAGGCTGCATTCCGGGAAGACCGTTATACAGCACATTTACGACAGCCACTACGAGGGAGCCGAGGAAGCGGTCCGCATGAGGAGCGCATGGTGCTCGCTTAAGGACAAGATCGACAGGAAGCGTTTCGAGCGTGTTCTCGAAAGATTCGATCTTCAGGTCGAAAGCGCTGCCGAATGGCGTGACGCGATCTGCACCTATTACAGGCAGAAGAGCGGTATCGCCGATGAAAAGGGCAGGATATAAAGGACTGAACGGTTTTTTATATAAAATTATGAAAAAGGAAGAGGCACACAATGGCAAAGGTCAAAACCTACACGGATGATAACGGCAACAATATCATCGTCAAGACCGGCATCACCTGGGGACAGAGCTTTAAGAAGTACTGGCAGCTTTATCTGCTGCTGTTGCTTCCGATAGCATATCTGCTCATATTCAAGTATACGCCGATGAGATACATCGTCGTCGCGTTCAAGGAATACAAGCTGAATATGCCGCTGAAGGAGATGCCCTGGGCTACCACAAATAAGCAGGTAGATTATTTCAAATACTTCAAGAAGGCGTTTCAGAATCCTGATTTCCTGAGAGCTCTCAGGAACACTGTAAAGCTGAATCTGCTCGATCTTATCTGCGGATTCCCGGCACCTATCATCTTTGCCCTGATCCTTAACGAGCTGTGCTTCAAGAGATTCAAGAAAGTAGTTCAGACCATCGCGTACATGCCCCATTTCCTTTCATGGGTCATCATCGCAAGCCTTGTTTCTCACCTTTTCGCAACGAATGACGGTCTCGTAAATCAGATGATCAACTATTTAGGAGGCGAGTCGATCTCTTTCCTCGGTGATCCTACGAACTGGGTAAGGACCTACGTTGCAGCCGGCGTATGGCAGAACTTCGGATGGGGCTCGATCATTTACCTCGCAGCGATCGCCGGCATCAATACCGAGCTGTATGAGGCGGCATCGGTTGACGGCGCGGGACGTTTCAAGAAGATGTGGCATATCACTCTTCCCGGGATCAAGCCCACGATCGTCGTGCTTCTGATCATGAACCTCGGCTACATCATGGGCGGCGGCTTCGAGCGTCCTTTCGCAATGAAGAACAATCTGGTCATGGAGAATGCCGAAGTTATCTCGACCTTCGTATACAAAGTAGGTATCCAGCAGCTGAAATTCCCGCTCACGACGGCGGTAGGACTCTTCCAGTCCGTAGTCGGCCTGTTCTTCCTGCTGACCGCGAATACAATATCGCGTAAACTCGGAGAAAGGGGGATTTGGTAATGAAAGTCAAATCAACCTCAACAAAGATAGGCGATGCAGTATTCGTCATCATATGTATCCTTATCAGCATCATCTGTATCGTTCCGATGCTGAACCTGGCGGCGAGATCGCTGTCGGGCACCGAATTCCTGATCAGACACGAGGTTTATATCTGGCCTAAGGGCTTTAACCTCGAAGCTTATCAGACGGTTTTGAGCGATCCGAAGTATCAGAGAGCATTCGTATGGACAGCATTCCTTACTCTTGTCTGCACGCTGCTTTCGCTCACGATGACCGCTCTGTGCGCGTATCCGCTGATATTTCCCAAGCTCAAGGGACGCGGCTTCATCAACGTTCTGATCACGATCACGATGTTCTTCAATGCAGGTACCATTCCGAACTACCTGCTGATGAGCGACCTGCATCTGCTCGAGAACCCGCTGGTACTGATCATCCCGGCGTGCTTGAGTATTTACAACATGATAATAATGCGAAGCTTCTTCTACGGAATACCCGATTCGCTGCGGGAATCGGCGGAGATAGACGGAGCGAGCCATATAAAGGTACTCTGGAAGATATATATTCCTCTTTCAAAGCCCGTTTTCGCCTCACTCGCCCTGTTCTACGCGGTTGGCCGCTGGAACGGATACGGCGATGCGCTTATGTACATCAAGACACAGAAGCAGTATTTCCCGCTGCAGCTTCTCCTCTACAACATCCTCAACAATGTTAACGCGGTAGAAGTAGCGGCACAGGAAGGCTTCATGCAGCCCGGCCTTAAGGATTCGCTGAAGGCGGCGACGGTTATGTTCGCTACCGTACCGATCCTGCTGATCTACCCCTGGCTGCAGAGATATTTCATCGCCGGCGTAACAATGGGCGCGGTCAAGGAATAAACGCATAACGCGTTATTCATAAACAAAAGTTTATAGGAGGAAGAAAAATGAAAAAATTGTTATCTGTACTTCTTGTTGCAGTAATGCTTCTTTCCGTGGTTGGTTGTAAGAAGACCACAGAGCCTGCAACAAACAACGGTACCAATTCCGGAACAACAGATTCAGGCAAGACCGATTCGGGCAAAACCGATTCGGGCAAGACCGATTCGGGCAAGACCGATTCCGGAGCAGTAACCACTCCCGATCCCGACAAGGCTGACGCCCGCGGCATGAAGGATGGCAAATTCGTAGAGAAGAGACATATCTCTGTTGAGCTTTACGACCGTAACGTTGACGGCGGAACAGAAGCCGGCAACAACGCTTGGACACAGTGGATCCAGCAGCAGATGCTTGATCGCTACAACGTAGAAGTTGAGTTCGTAACCGTTTCCCGTTGGCAGGAAGCAGACGATATCAACAACCTGCTTGCAGCTCAGACAGCACCTGATATCTGCTACACCTATAACTACGGCGCAATCCAGGCCTATGCTGAAATGGGCGGCGTTATCGACCTTGCTCCCGTTCTTGAGGAGAACAAGGACCTCGTTCCCAGCATGTTCGACTGGCTCGGCGAAGAGCTGATTTACCAGGATCTCGATCCCGCAGAGGGCACCCTCTGGGCTATCGAAGGTAAGAGAAACGAGACCTGCCGTATCAACACATTCATCCGTCAGGACTGGCTTGATAAGTTAGGCCTCAAGACTCCCACCACAAAGGCAGAGCTTGAGCAGGTTCTTATCGCATTCAGAGACAATGCTGAGACACTCCTTGGAGCAGACGCTTCCAAGATGGTTCCTTTCTCAACCTCTTATGATATCGGTTGGAGAGCAGCCAACATCATCGAGTCCTTCATGGATCCCGATATTTCCGATAAGGATTACTATGTAAACGGTTATGATGACAGAAAGTTCACCGAAGAGGGAACTAAGGAAGCCATCAGACTTCTCAACAAGTGGTACAATGACGGTCTTGTTTGGAAGGATTTCGCAGAGCATTCGGGCAGCGATGATACCGCAGAAGACGATATGATCAAGGCCGG
>CAMZAI010000146.1 GCA_947304065.1 uncultured Clostridia bacterium
CTATGCTCGAGGCAGAAGTTACAATGATCCCCCAGACATGGGTAGAACTCAAGGATGAGAACGATATCAAGATGATCACACGTACACTCGACCTCCTCGATGAGGACGATGACGTGCAGAACGTATATCATAACTGGGATGAATAATTTGACGAAGAAAAATATCAGGCTTATAGTGGGTATTCCCGCAGGACTGATCGCCGTCGTTCTTGCGGCTGCGATCATTCTGACGGTGATACCCCTTTTTGAAAAAGCGGACAAGGCTCCGGTCGCGGGATCGCAGGAGTGGATGAAAAAGCTCGATAACGAGAAATACATCAGCGACGTAGTCCTTCCGGGTACGCACAACAGCGCGAGTTATTACGCTGCGCTGCCTTTCTTCTCGAGATGTCAGGGCTTCAGTATTTCATGGCAGCTTCAGAAGGGTTTCAGATACCTCGATATCAGGCTGGACGCCGTGGATGACGGACTGCGTCTCGTACACGGCGTGTCAAAGTGCAGGAACGGCCTGATGCCCTGGTCGGGCGACCTTATGCTGGGTTCGGTCCTTGACGAATGCTATGCGTTCCTTGACGAGCATCCGACCGAATTTATCGTATTCGCGATAAAGCAGGACCACGGAGATGAGAGCATTTCCGATTTTGAGGCGCTGGTAAAGACTTATATCGACGCGAACCCGAAATACTGGCTGCTCACGGATAATCTTCCGACGGTCGGACAGGCACGCGGCAAGCTGGTCCTGATGCGCAGATATTCGGATGCGTTGAATCTTAAGACCGCATCGGGCATCAGCTATATCTGGAAGGAACAGGACAACAGAGAGGACACCCATCCGGCAGCCGAGTCGATCAGGAACGGCCCTTACCGGCTCACGATGCAGGACCGCTTCAAGTACAGCGTTGATGACAAATGGACCGCTTTCCTGAGCGGATTACAGTCCGTGCAGGGCGAAAAGGGAAGACGCGAGCTCCAGGTCAATTTCCTTTCGACGACCGGTGACGCAGCCTACGGACATCCCTACTATACGGCAAAGAAGCTGAACGCGAAGCTTATGTCGGATGATTCTCCCGAGCTTTCGGGCTGGGTGATCGTCGATTTCGGAACCGCCGAAATAGCTGAAAAGATATACGGATACAATTTCAAATAATGACTGCAAGGGCGGAATTTCCGCCCTTTTTGCGTATTTAAGGATTGTTTAATAATTTCGGTAATATAGTGTGTACAACGAATTAAGAAAGAGAGGGCACACAATTGTTTTTCAGGATTCTGGGGAAAGATCTGAAGAGAAAAAGGGTAATGAACGTGTTATTGCTGCTTTTCGTCATTCTTTCCGCAACATTCGCATCTGCGAGCATAAACAATATGGTTTCCGTATACGGCGGGATCGATTATTTCTTTGACAAAGCCGGCATGCCTGATTTTATTACGCTGACCATGAATTCGGACGGCGTCAATCCTACGGAGGATATCGTCAGGAATTCCGTGTCGGTCACAAGCTATCAGCGTGAAGATCTCTTTTTCTACAACGCAAAGAATCTCAAGAAGGACGGCAAGGTCTATGTGGACTTTGAAAATCCGGGTATCGTGACTTCGGTGAGCGGCGCCAGACTTACATATTTTAACGGTGACAACGAAGAGATAACGGAAATAAGTCCCGGTCATGTTTATCTGGGCGGACTCTTAAACGATCCGGAGAAGGTGCATCCCGGCGATGTCATTACTCTGGAATTAAGCGGAAGATCGCGCGAATTCATCGTTGACGGATATGTTAAGGATGCGCTTTTCGGATCGCCTTTCCTCGGCAATCCGAGAATGCTCATGAACGACGGGGACTATGATTATTTTCTGAGCGACGAAACGATAAGGAGCGCGAGCTGCGGCTGTGCTTATTACATTAACACGGACGACGGCAAGGCTCTGAAAAAGGAACTCACGGCAGTTAAAAACGCGCTGTTCGGCGAGAGTATATCGACCATCAAGATCACATATCTTCTCGACATGCTTACAGCTGTACTCATGATGGTTGTGGGAATATGCCTGATCCTTATTTCCTTCGCTATGCTTTCGTTTACGATCAAGTTTACCCTCAATGAGGATTTCCGGGAGATCGGCGTGATGAAGGCCGTAGGACTGAGGAACTCCTCGATCAGAGGACTTTATCTGATCAAATACCTTTGCATAGCATGTGTCGGCGCTGTGATAGGCTATGCGTGCAGCATACCTTTCGCGAAACTTCTTCTCGAGAGCGTTTCAAGGAGAATTTTGCTCGGAAACGATAACTATGAGCTGATCGGCCTGATAAGCGCGGCGGCTGTGGTAGCCGTCATCGTGGCTTTCTGTTATTCCTGCACTAAGGGTATCAAGAAGCTTTCTCCCGTGGATGCGGTAAGAAACGGTGAAACGGGCGAGAGATTTAAGAAGAAGTCGGTGCTGAAGCTTTCAAAGAGCAGGCTTCCGGAGAATCTCTTCCTGGCTCTCAACGATGTCCTGAGCAAGCCCCGCCAGTACGTCAGCATGGTCGTTACTTTCACGATGTGCATCCTGCTCGTTACGATGCTTGCGAATACGTCGAACACCCTTATGAGCGAAAAACTGATCTTTTTATTCGGCACGACCGAGAGCGACGCTTATTACAATTCCACAGAAAAGATCATGGAGACGATGGGCTCGGACGACCCCGATATACTCGACCATATCATCGAAGACATCGAGAAGGAACTTAAGGACAACGGGATGCCCGGAAAAGTCCATGTCGAGCTGATGTACACCCTTCCGGTGGAATTCGGGAATGAAAAGATGAACGTCATCATGCAGCAATGCAAGGATACCCAAGCATCCGAGTACAAGTACATAACCGGTTCGGCGCCCATGTACGCGAATGAGATCGCATTTACGCCCCAGATAATCGATGAACTCGGAGCCCGGATCGGCGACAGGGTATTAATAGAGATAAACGGTGAGAAGAGAGAGTTCATCATCACGGCCACAATGTCGTCCTTTAACCAGGTCGGCAAGATCGGAAGACTGCACGAGGCGGTGGATGTCAATGTGAACGATGCGTCGTCGGCGATGGCGTTCCAGATCGATTTTGACGATGATCCCGACGCCGAAGAGATCGACGCAAGGATCGGAAGGATGAAGGATATCTTCGATACCGACAAGATCTATAACGCTGCGGATTTTGTAAATATGTCGACCGGCTCGGCGCAGACGATGAGCGACGCAAAGGATCTGGTCCTGCTGATCGCGCTTATCATTGCGGCGCTCGTGACCGTGCTGATGGAAAGATCGTTTATAAGCAAGGAAACGCCCGAGATCGCTCTTATGAAAGCGATAGGCTTTAAGACGCGCTCGATATGCGCGCAGCATACGCTGAGATTTGTTGTGCTGACCGTTATCTGCACGTGTATCGCTTCGGTACTGACGGTTCCGCTTACCAGACTTATCAGCGACAGGGTATTCGCGATAATGGGAGCGCAGTCGGGCTTTGAATACGAGATCAGACCTTTGGAGATCTTCGCGATCTATCCGCTTGCGGTTGCCGGAGTTGTTATCGTATCGGCTCTGCTCACATCTCTTTACATTAAGTCGGTACGCGCCGACGCCATGGGCAACATCGAATAAAGCACGGAGGAAAAAAGAATGAATAAAGTAATTGACGTTAAGGATCTTTGCAAGACCTACGTGGTAAATAAAAAACAGAACAATGTACTCAGAAACGTGAACTTTTCCGTGGAGGAAGGCGAGATGGTAGCGATCATGGGACCTTCCGGTTCGGGCAAATCAACGCTGCTTTACACCGTATCGGGCATGGATAAGATGACCGCCGGCAATGTGACCTTCTGCGGAAAGGAACTCGAGTCCTTAAGCGACAACGAAATGGCCGATGTAAGGCTTGAAGACATGGGATTTATTTTTCAGCAAATGTATATGATGAAAAATCTGACGATCCTTGATAATATAATATTACCGGCAGTTAAGTCGAAGAGGAACAAAGGCAACAGGAGCGCGGTCGAGAAAAAGGGCAGGGCCCTCATGAAGAAGCTCGGCATCGGGGAGACCGCCGACAACGATATCAATGAGGTATCGGGCGGTCAGCTGCAGCGCGCCTGCATCTGCAGGAGCATGATCAACGATCCGAAGGTCATTTTTGCGGACGAACCCACGGGTGCATTGAACCGTACTTCATCCGACGAAGTAATGGAGGAAATGGTCAAGCTCAACAACGAAGGCACGACCGTGATGCTGGTAACACACGACGCGAAAGTAGCGGCCAAGTGCGGAAGAGTCCTTTATATCGTCGACGGCAATATCCGCGGCGAGTACAAGCTCGGACGCTTTGAGAGATCCGAGACCTTAAGGGACAGGGAAAGACAGCTCAACAACTGGCTCATGGAGATGGGATGGTAATTCTTTGGTATGACAGATATACTTGTAGTTGAAGACAATACCGAACTCAGGGAAATACTGGTTGATTTTTTGCGAAACGAGGGCTACACCGTCTCCTCTGCGGGTGACGGTGACAAAGCCCTGGCTTTGTATGAGAAATACGGCGCGAGGCTGCTGGTGCTCGATATCATGCTTCCGGGCGCGAGCGGCATGCACATTCTCGACAAAGTGCGCGAGAACTCAAACACGCCGGTTATCATGGTGAGCGCGAAGCTCGGCAAGGACGACAAGCTGAACGCCATAGTTTCGGGCGCCGACGACTATATTGAAAAGCCCTATGATATTGATATACTTATTGCAAAGATAAAAGGAATCTTCAAGAGACGCCTTGCGGTGGACGAACTGACCGACGGCGATATAAGGCTCGATGTCGCGCATGAGACGATATACAAAAACGGCCGGGCCGTGGAGGCCACCGCGAAGGAATTCGAACTGCTCAGGCTCCTTATGGAGAATAAGGGGCAGACGCTGCTGAAGCATTATCTTTTCAATACCGTCTGGGGATCGGATTCGGAATCCGAGGAACAGACGCTCACAGTACATATCAGCCGGCTTCGTGACAAGCTTGAGGAGGACCCGAAGAAGCCTCGAAAGATCATAACCGTCTGGGGAAAGGGGTACAGATACGAATAATCCCGAAACGGACAATCTTATCCTGAAGAGATATCTCAGGATGTGTATAACGCTTTTTGTGATACTGCTCCTTGTAATGGGAACGGCAGTATTTTTTGCGCGCAAAAACAGCGGTGACAGTATCGCAATGTACAAAGTGGAGCTGAGCAGGGCGGAGAACGAACTGCGCGCGCATGCGGGGGAAGCGGACTTTCGTATCGATCTTTCCAAATATGGGACACTGACCGGAGTATATCCGCTCACGGCCGACAACGCCGGTTCTTTCTACGATTCCGGCGAACATTATCATATCTGCGACATAGACGGACAACTCTGGAGGATCGAGTATTCCGTCGACATTTCCGGCGAGAGAAAGACTCTCTTCAAAACGGTCATCATCGCCGCGGCGGTGATGCTTCTGGCCGATATCGCCGTATTTATCTATATTTTCTTTGCATATATCAGAACCTTCAACAGAATATCGCAGTACCCCAAAGAGCTTGCGAAGGGCAATCTTACGATACCCCTCGGCGAAGAACGGAGCCGTAATTTCGGCGGATTCCTGTGGGGACTTGATATGCTGCGTGAAAAGCTCGAGGATGAGAAAAAGAGGAATCTTGAGCTTGAAAAGGAGAAGAATGTCTTTCTGCTCTCGCTTTCCCATGACATGAGGACGCCGGTCTCTGCAATAAGGCTATATTCCGCGGCACTGAAAAAAGGTCTTTACCGGGATGAGGAGAAACTGACGGACATAGCCGGAAAGATCGACGAGAACGCCTGCAGGATAGAGAATTATGTAGCCGGCATCATTTCGGCGGCCGGCGATGATTTCGTGAATCTGACCGTGGACAACGGAGAGTTTTATCTGTCCGGGGCGCTCGACGCGGTATGGGATTATTACACGGATAAGCTCCGGGTTTTGGGCACGGAGTTTACAATCGAAAAGTATTCGGATATTATTGTTTTGGGAGATAAAGAAAGATTTATCGAGGTGCTCCAGAACGTGCTCGAGAACGCCATAAAATACGGCGACGGAGAGCGGATCGGCATTAAGGTTGCCGATGAGGAGGATGCGAAGCTGATAACTGTTTCGAACAGCGGCTGTACGCTCGATCCGAACGAGGCTGAGTATATTTTCGACAGCTTTTACAGAGGTTCGAATGTCGGGAACAAGCCCGGCAGCGGCCTCGGTCTCTATATCGCGAAGAAGCTCATGCAAAAGATGGGCGGCGAGATATTCGCTTCATGTGAAGACGGCGAAATGCTTATCACGACCGTGCTTCACAGATCGGGGAATTAAAAAGAATGAAATGTGCCTGCGGCACGGAACGGAGGATTTATGGCAAACCCTTATTTACCCGGTTGGGAATACATTCCGGACGGAGAACCCCGCGTTTTCGGGGACAGAGTCTATATTTACGGATCGCATGACAAGCCAAACAGCGAGGATTTCTGCGACTTCAGACTGAAGGTATGGTCAGCGCCTGTTGACGATCCCGCGAACTGGACCTGCCACGGCGACTGCTTCCATACGAGAGCCGACGCCGATCATGCGGCTGACACAGACTGGACAGACAAGTCACTTTTTGCCCCCGATGTGGTGGAAAAGGACGGCAAATACTATCTTTTCGCATATATCGTAGGCTCCGTGGGAGCAATCGCGGTGAGCGACCGACCCGAGGGACCTTTTAAGAC
>CAMZAI010000147.1 GCA_947304065.1 uncultured Clostridia bacterium
TTCACAGAGCCATGCGCCGTAGAGCTTGCCCCAGAGAGCCTTGCCCCATCCGGTATCGGAAATGGTCAGATGCAGACCGTCGGGCTGAACATTATGCCAGTACTTAGCGGTAATGAAATGACCGAGCGCGTATTTGCAGCTGTGAGTCGCGATCTTCGGATATCCTGTGGTTCCGGATGTGAAGAACATAAGCATCACATCATCGCCGCTGGCTGCGGCAAAACCTTCGGGACGCGGGAAGGTGTCGGGGAACTGCTCGTACTCCTTATCGAAGCTGTGCCAGCCTTCGCGTTCCGAGTTAACGATCATCTTGATCTTTAATGTGGGCGAATCGGGAAGCGCAAGCTCTACCTGCTCGGGAACATCGTCCTCGGGAGTCGCAACGATCGCGGAAACGCCGGCGGCATTAAAGCGGTATTCAAAGTCGTGCTTCATCAGCTGGCTTGTTGCCGGGATCGCAACAGCACCAAGCTTATGCAGCGCTACGATCGCGATCCAGAACTGGTAATGACGCTTTAATACGAGCATTACCCTGTCGCCCTTCTGGATGCCGAGGCTGCGGAAATAGTTTGCTGCCTTTGCACTCTCGCGGCTGATATCGCCGAACGTGAAGCGTCTCTCGGTAAAGTCTTCGCCGACCCACATCATTGCAAGCTTGTCGGGACATTTCTTCGCGAGCTCGTCAACACAGTCGAAACCGAAGTTGAAGCTGTTCTCGTGCTTGAACTTGATCTCCTTCAACGCGCCGTTAGCATCGATCTTGCAGTTGATGAATTTCTCGTAAACCGCACCGGTCTTCGGCTCGTCGAAAATGATGTCCTCGGGGAACCAGCTGGTCTCGTGAGTATTGGTATTCACCGCAACGGTACCGGTGCTCTCGGGCTTCATGATCAGTGTGAAGAATTCGCAGTCCTGACCGCCGATAGCCAGCTCTCCGTGAGGCGTGTTCGAATCAAAATAAATTACATCGCCGGGATACAGCGTCTCGATCCTGTTGCCGAACTGATGGCGCATCATACCCTTTGTGATGATCGTGCACTCTTGTCCGTCATGCACATGAAGCTGCATGGGCTCGTTTACCTTGTCGGGATCGAAAGGAAGTCTGCAGCAGAAAGGCTCGCCGACCTTATCCTTGAAGTTCGGAGCCATATTATTGTACTCGCAGTCCTCTCTTCTTGCGATCGGAACGCCCTTTCCCTTGCGTACGAGCGAGTAAGATACAAGCCTGGGGCTCGATCCCTGAAGAATATCGGCTATGTCAACGCCGAACTTTTCTGCGCACTTATAAATAAATGAGAAAGTGAAATCGGTCTTTCCGCTTTCAAGTGCAATGTAGTCGTCGACATTCATGCCGGTTGCAACCGACATTTCATGAACGGAAATGCCTGACAGTTCGCGCATTTCTTTAACTCGTGAAGCGACATCGGATAAAACGTTGGTTTCCATAGTAATACTCTCCTTTTTTGAATGAAATAAAAAAAGTCTCAAAGAACATTTCTGTTCTTTGAGACGAATATACAGATATCCGCGGTACCACTCAAATTCTTCCTCTCGGAAGCCCTCTGCAGGCTCAATCAAGCCCTGTGCACTGACGTAGCATACACGGGAGGCGCCTACCGAATACTCTTTCGGACCTCCGGCTCGGAAGTGATGGGTACATGTAATTCAATCTGCCGGTTTTCACCAACCACCGGCTCTCTGTGAAGATATCCTTACGACCGTCTTCGTCACAGCCTTTAATACTTTATTTCGTTGAAGTGAATAATATCACAACGAAAATATCGTGTCAAGAATATTTTTTTAAAATAAATTCGGTCTTAGCTGTTATTCTGGCTGCCCTGAATAAAATCAACTTCGTGCGGAACTTCATCGATCGACCAGTTGTCGGTATAAGGGATATTTTCGCCGGTCAATGAATCGGGGCGGTCATCGGGCATCTTATCGAGAGTCAGCATCTTCTTGATCGCTGCCGTAGTTGTATCCGACGACGAACCGTCCCGCACGATGACTGTGGTTCCGGGCGCTGCGTTATACCAGATCCAGCGCGCGTCGGGCACTGTAAGCCTTATGCAGCCGTGTGAAGCACGCTTTCCGAGGTTATTGAACGAACCGGTATATGTAGCAGCGTCACGCTTTGAATAAAGTATCGAATGGAAATACATCCTTCCGTCGATCTGGCTCCAGTACTGACCGTAAACATCGGTATTCGCGAACAGACCGAATCTTACACGGTAGCTCTTCAAATGGAATGTTCCCGATCTCGTAGGTGACGATGAAGTACCGGTAGAGCAAAGCATATATCTGACGGGGACGGTGTAATCTCCGTTTTCATCCCTTGAGAATACCATGATCAGCTGATAATACTTATCGACGATGATCTTATAGGTCTCGGGCTCGGGGAAGCCTTGAGGAAGACTGTAAATTCCGTTATCTCCGACAAGCTCTGCAAACGACATATTAGAAGTCGGGGCGATTATATCGAAATTGTCGCTGTAAGAAGACGCCAGCGAGTCTGTCGAACGATATCCGTACGGATCTGTCGCATCGTCTTTGGCATTCGTATATGTCTTTGAGATCCGGTCTTCGCTGTCTTCCGAAGTTTTAGGTGTCGGAGTGGGCGTGGGAGCTTCAGTCGGTGTTTCTTCGGGAGCTTCTGTAATGCCGGTATTATCGAAAATATCAGTAACAGATACTTTTGTGTCATCCGGCGCGCCCGAATTATCTGGATCGGCGGGGATATCGGAATTGTCTGCCGGATCGGGACCGGCAGGATCATCGGGATCGACTATGTCAGCGGGTATCACAGTGCTGTCGACTGTTCTGGGATCTTCATTACCGGCCTTTGCAGTATCTGGATTTTGGGCAATACTTACCGAACCATGGCCCGAACCCGGAACCATGGCTGAATAATCCTTTCTTGAAAGCCCTGCACAACCGCCGAGCATCAGGCTCAGCACGCAGATCATCGACAGAATTCTCAGCTTCATCAGTATTTGCCTATCGTAATATTGTGATAATAGAAATTAAGTATCTCCGTATGATCGTAACCTATCCTTGCCATGCCTGCGGCGCCGGATTGAGAAAGACCGACACCGTGTCCCTTTCCCATGCCTATGATATATACAGAACCTGCGGGCGGAAGGCTGTCCGGTATGTTATACAGAGAATTGTCACCTACGATTATATACTGTTCTGTGGAGGTTTCAAGTATACTTAAGGATGAATTTTCGGAAATCGCATAAGAATCCCCCGGGATAACAGTATTTGTGGAGCCGTCTGCGCCGATGGCGTATAATGTATCAGCACTGCCGTTATTCGCTATTATCCTGAATTTTGTCGATGGAAGTCCGAGGATCTCGCGCAGCGTATTGCCGGAAATACTTGTTTTCCCGCCGGTTCCCTTTATCGATACACTGTATGCTCTTCCGCCTGCCGTAGTCACTGCGACATCGATATCCGTGACGGTCCCGACGTCATGACCGCTGTCTTTAAGACTGTTGGACAGCTGCGTCAGCGTATACTCTTCTATCCAGGGCTCAACTTCAGGATCTGTCTCGTAAGGATCGAACACTGCGTCATAAACTTTGCTTGAATATCCCCATATATCAGAGATAGAATCCGTGGAGCCGCCGTCGGTTGAGAAATAAAAGGCCTCGAGGATATTTCCGTCAGGATCCCTTATAACTTTCCCTATGGTCGATTTAACAGCTTTATAAGAGGCGTCCGTCTCGGCACCGACGCCCTTGTATACCTGCGACTCATCGGTATCATTCATAAGATAAGGTTTTGAAGATGACGAATCAGCGTTAAATCCGGCTTTCGCTGCCGCGTAGCTTCTGGAGCATATTGCCTGCGCCTTAAGCGCTTCTTCGGGCTTTGAAGCGCCCATCTCACAAGTGATAACGCCAAGCAGATAAGCCTCAATACCGACAATATTTACAGCGGTTATTTTATCCTTTTCCCTTACAATCTCAATCCTTCCGCGGTATTTTCTGGTTCCGAGAGATACCGGTATCTGCCCGCCCTTTGAATTAACCGCCTTAAACTGAGGATACGCGCCCAGGTAGCCGTCTATCAGGAATTCATATCCCGCCGCCTCCGCATGGATAAGAGTTTTCGAAGAAGACCTGAGCAATGTCGCATCTTTGAATTCTATCCCATAATCATGAAGATTAAATGTACTGATCGAATCTGCTGGGATACGGACATAGACTCTCCACTGTCCGCTCGCGTACAGGCATGGCACGGCGTCATATCCGTCGCCCGTCATCTCCGAGCAGATAACCGAAGCGTTTTTAAAGGTATTGTAGGAGGTTGAACCGATATACCATTCGTTCTGATCGGCCTCAAAAGAAAAGCCCGCGGCAGATTGCAATGTCTCGGATACTGTAAAGGAATTGTCTTTACAGTATCCTATTGCAAGCAGATTGTTGTAGATAGTAATTATGTCTTTCTTTCCGTAGAGCGATGTCAGTCCGACACGTATGTCGCGCGCGGATGCCGCATGTATACTAATACTGTCGAAAACCGAAATCGCCAGAATAAGGGCCATTGCGGCCGCTAAAATGCGTACGTGCTTACAGATCGGTGATGAACATTGCATCCCCGAACGAGAAGAATCTGTATTTCTCTTTAACAGCCTCGTTGTAAGCATTTAATACATTCTCCCTTCCCGCAAGTGCGCTGACGAGCATGATCAGCGTAGATTCGGGCAGATGAAAATTTGTGATAAGATTGTCAAGCACTTTAAACTTATATCCCGGATAGATAAATATCTCGGTATCCGCACATCCCGCATGTACGACGCCGTTCTCATCGGCAGCCGACTCAATGGTCCTGCAGCTGGTGGTGCCGACACAGATCACGCGGTGTCCGTTTTTCTTCGCGTTATTGATCTTCTCCGCTTCCTCGGGAAGAACCTCATAAAATTCGCTGTGCATGTGATGATCGAGGACATTCTCTTCTTTTACGGGACGGAAGGTGCCCAGGCCCACATGAAGAGTAACCTCAGCGATCTCAATGCCTTTTTTGCGGATATCCTCAAGCAGTTCTTTTGTAAAATGAAGGCCTGCCGTAGGTGCGGCTGCTGATCCCTCATGCTTTGCATATACTGTCTGATAGCGGTTCCTGTCCTTTAATTCATGCGTGATATAAGGCGGAAGCGGCATCTGGCCGAGGCTGTCGAGGATCTCCTCGAATATGCCCTTATATTCGAAATGAACCACACGGTTGCCGTCGTCTTTAACTTCCGTTATGCGTCCGAAGAGCTCTCCGTTGCCGAATTTAACCTTCGCGCCGACCTTGAGCTTCTTGCCCGGACGAACGATGGCTTCCCAGTCGTCTGCCGAAAGACGCTTCAACAGCAGCACTTCTACTGCAGCGCCCTCCTTGGGACGAGCGAAACCGGGCTTTAACGGTTCAGCGTCCACGACTCTCTCACCGATAAGTCTCGCCGGTATAACCTTTGTATTGTTGATGACCAGACAGTCGCCGGGCACCAGATAATTAATGATCTCCGCAAAATGGGAGTGGCGTATCTCGCCCGTGGTCCTGTCAAGGATCATAAGTCTCGAGGAAGATCTGTTCTCCAGCGGATCCTGAGCGATCAGCTCCTCGGGAAGATAATAATTAAAATCGCTTTTTAATAACTGCGGCATTTCTTTACTCTTTTCTAATATTGATCTACAGTCTCATCGGAACGCCTTTGTCCCTGAGATACTGCTTAAGATCGCGAATCTCGATCTCTTTAAAATGGAACAGGCTGGCAGCGAGAGCTGCTTCGGCGCCTCCCACGGTCAATGCTTCATAGAAGTGCTCCATCGTTCCTGCGCCTCCCGATGCGATGACCGGAACATTAACCGCATCGGAAATGGCTCTTGTCAGTTCAAGGTCATATCCTGCCTTTGTACCGTCGCAGTCCATGCTCGTGAGCAGTATTTCTCCTGCACCGAGCGAAACGCCTTTTTTAGCCCATTCTACGGCGTCAATGCCCATATCTATCCTGCCGCCGTGCTTATAAACGGTCCATGCAAGCGTATCGGTATCTGTTCTTCTCTTCGCGTCGATGGCAAGAACAACGCACTGACTGCCGAATTTGGATGCGGCCTCGTATATCGCGTTGGGATTGTCGATCGCGGCTGAATTTATCGCGCATTTATCGGCTCCCGCACGCAGAATGCTCCTGAAATCTTCAGCGGTCCTGATTCCGCCTCCGACCGTAAACGGGATAAATACCTGCTCGGCCACGCGTCTTACCATGTCTATCGTGGTGTCTCTGTGGTCGCTCGATGCCGTGATATCAAGAAAAACGAGCTCATCGGCGCCCGCGCGTCCGTATTCTGCGGCAACCTCTACCGGGTCGCCTGCATCGCGCAGATTCAGAAACTGTGTTCCTTTTACGACCCTGCCGTCCTTAACGTCGAGGCAGGGAATGATCCTTTTCGTAAACATAATCAAACCTCACAGAAATTCTTCAGGATCTCAAGTCCCACGTCTCCGCTCTTTTCGGGATGGAACTGGCATCCGAAGAGATTGCCCTTCTCAACCGCACAGTCAAAAGTAATTCCGTAATCCGCGGTCGCAAGCACGTCGTCACGGTTCTCAGCCTTCAGATAATACGAATGGACGAAATATACGTACGGTGAAGCCGGAAGGCCCTTAAACAGGCGTGAACCGGGTTTTACGGCATTTATCGAGTTCCAGCCCATATGAGGTATCTTATACGGCTC
>CAMZAI010000148.1 GCA_947304065.1 uncultured Clostridia bacterium
CTCCGCGGAGTCTGATGTCGCGGCTCGACGAACCTACGCTGATTGTATAGGCGCCGGGCTCAACGCACCACTTGTGCGCGCCTACGCAGTAATACGAGAATGCTCTCTCATCGAGTTCGATCGTGATCTCTTTTTCCTCTCCGGGTGCAAGGAATACCTTCTCAAAGCCTTTAAGCTCGCGCAGAGGCCTGAATACCTTGCTGCCCGTCTTTCCGACATAAACCTGCGCTACTTCGGCCCCCGCAACCTTACCGGTATTCTTTACCTTAAACGAAACGGTTGCGCACTTGTCGCCGGTCTTCAGCTCAAGTCCGCTGTAGCCGAAGGTGGTGTAGGAGAGGCCGTGTCCGAACGGGAAGAGCACGTTCATGTCCACACGGTCATAATATCTGTAGCCGACGAACAGGCCTTCGCGGTATTCGACCGTAAGTCTGTTGCCGGGGAAATTGTCATAGCAGGGTGTGTCCTTGATCGAGATCGGGAAGGTCTCGGCCAGCTTGCCCGAAGGGTTCGTAACTCCGAAGAGGATATCGATCACTGCCTCTCCCGAAGCCTCGCCCGCAAGATACGCTTCAAGTACGGCGTTGACATTGCCGATCCAGGGCATCGATACGGGTGAACCGTTATGGAGTACAACAACGGTGTTGGGCTGAACCTTCGCAACCTCACGGATCAGGCGGTTCTGACACTGGGGCAGTCTCATATGCTCGCGGTCGTAGCCCTCGCTCTCGAAGCTGTCCGGAAGTCCGGCAAAGATAACCGCAACATCTGCCGCAGCTGCCTTGCTCACAGCCTCGTCGATCAGATTGTCCTCAACGATGTCCTTTGTGGACGAGAAGCCCTTTGTATACTCAACGAGCGTATGTCTCGTCGACGCAGAAAGAGCGCTGATAACGCGCGTGGGATTGATATGCGAGCTTCCGCCGCCCTGATATCTGGGCTTCTTCGCGAATTCACCGATAAAGAGGATCTTCTGGTCCTTGTTAAGAGGCAGCGCGCCGTCGTTCTTTAAGAGCACCATGCCCTCTCTCGCGACCTTTCTGGCCTCCTTGTGATCGGCCACATAATCGAACGCGGGTCTGTTCTTCGGTGCGGGAGCATTGCCGTTCTTCGCATCCATGAAGCCGGTGTATCTGTTAACCTTATTTAAGATATGCTCGACTGCCTTGTCGAGGTATTCCTCTTTTAAGCGGCCCGATTCAACCGCGTCGATGATCTGCTCTTCGCTGATGCCGTTGCTGGTAGGCATCTCAAGATCAAGTCCGGACTCTACGCCCAGAGGCCTGTCGTTAACCGCGCCCCAGTCGGACATAACGAAACCGTCAAAGCCCCACTCGTCGCGGAGGACCTTGTTCAAAAGCCAGGGATTCTCGGAGCTGTATACGCCGTTGATCCTGTTGTATGAGCACATGAGCGTATCGGGATGAGCGGTCTTTACCGCCTCCTCGAATGCGGCGAGGTATATCTCGCGCAGGGTTCTTTCATCAACTACCGCAGATACCGTCATGCGGCGCTTTTCCTGGTTGTTCGCCGCGAAATGCTTGAGCGAAACGCCCACGCCCTTGGACTGCACGCCCTTGATGTAAGCGGATGAGATCTGGCCCGCAACATAAGGATCCTCGGAAAGATATTCGAAGTTACGGCCGCACAGAGGCGAACGCTTGATATTGATAGCGGGTCCGAGAAGGATATCTACTTCCTCGGCAAGACACTCGTTGCCGAGCAGCTCTCCGACATGCTCCGCAAGATTCCTGTTAAATGTGCTCGCAAGGCATACGCCCGCAGGGAAACATACCGCCTGTCTGCTCTGCGACAGATCCGCAACGTCGCCCGACGCAGCAACCTTCCTCAGTCCGTGAGGGCCGTCGCTTACCGTGATCTCGGGGATCCCGAGCCTGTCAATTGCCGCGGTATGCCATGCATCCGCTCCGCCCGCCAGTTTTGCCTTTTCCTGCAGCGTCAGCTGCGACACCAGTTCTTTGATAGTCATAAATGCCTTCTCCTTCGCTTTTATTCTATATTGCTGTTCCTTACTTCATCAGATATTCGCCGAGTTCCTTCACGGTATCGACAACCGCTGCCGCTCCGGCGCTTTCGAGTTCTTCGCGCGTTCCGTATCCGTAGGTGACTCCGACCGTTTCAATGCCGTGCTTCGCGGCGCCTTCTGCATCGTAGCAGCGGTCTCCGATCATCATGATATTCTTCGGATCGGTGATCCCGTGCTTATTCATCAGATACTCGATGACCTGCGATTTGGTCTTGCGCCCGACACTCTCGTCATTCCCGATCACGTCGGTAAAATACGGCGCGAGTCCGAAATGCTCTATGATCCTGACCGCCTGCGTGTGGCGCTTCGAGGTCGCTACGATGAGCTTATAGCCGTAGTCGCGAAGCCTCCTGCACAGATCGTTTATACCGGGATAGGGCACGTTCTCGCACCATCCCTGCTTGTCATAGTATACCCTGAATATCCTTACCGCTTCGTCGACCTTATCGGGAGCGACTCCGAATCTCGGAAAACTCTCCGAAAGGGGCGGCCCTACGAAGCTGTAGAGCTTCTCCATGGGCGGTATGTCCATGCCCATCTGCTCAAATGCGTATTTTGCGGCGTTCGTGATGCCCTCGCCCGATTCCGTGAGCGTCCCGTCAAGATCAAAGAACAGGTACGGACACTTAAGCTTTAACTCCTCAGTTATCGCGGCGAGGCCTGCTTTAAGCCTCTCCATTCCGTCCTTTACGACGCTTCTCGGGCAAGCAAGATTGATCCGCAGGAATCCGTCTCCGGCCGTTCCGTACTCGGAGCCTTCGCATACGAAGAGTCCGGTGATGCGTCTGAGCTCATGCGCGATAAACTCGCTCACCGTCTCTTTCTCACAGCCGTATCTGCTCTTTACCGCAGCTTCCGTGACGCCGAGGCCTCTTACATCCACCCAGAGCAGATATGTGGCTTCGGCTTCGACAGGGATCGCGCCGGGTATCTCACTTTTTATATATTCGCAGGCAAAGCGCCTGTTCTCCGCCAGATATTCGCGCAAGGCATCCATCCAGGGAGCGCCCTTCGTAAACGCCGCCACAGCCGCGGTCACCGCAAATGCGTTCGGCTCGGCGACTTCATCCGTGTTCAGCGCGCGGCGTATGCGGTTCCTTAAGAACTCGTTCGGTATGCTCACCGCCGCCGTATTAAGTCCGGCTATATTAAATGACTTCGTGGGAGCTATGCAGGTGATCGAGCACTGCCTGCAGGTCTCGTTTACCGAGGCAAAGGGTATGTATTCTTTTCCGGGGATCGTGTGATCGCAGTGGATCTCGTCCGAGATCACCGTAACTCCGTGCTTTGCACAGAGCTCGCCGACACGCGCCAGTTCCTCTTTGGTCCAGATCCTGCCTGCGGGATTCTGCGGATTGCACAGGATCATCAGCGTGGTCTGCGGATCGGCCAGTTTCGCCTCGAGGTCCTCGAAATCCATATCGTAACGTCCGTCGTGATAGAGAAGCGCGTTCTCGAGCACATGGCAGCCGTTGTTTATGATGCTGTTAAAGAAAATGTTATAGACCGGCGTCTGGATCACGACGTTCTCGTGCGGCGTCGTAAGCTTCCTCACCGTGCTGGAAATGGCGGGTATAACGCCCGTGCAGAAGATCAGCCATTCCTTTTGAAGCTCGAAGCCGTGCCTCGTCTTCCACCATAAGATATAGCTGTCATACCAGGCGTCGGGAACATCGGAATATCCGAATATCCCGTGCTCAAATCTCGCTGCGAGAGCCTCCATGATCTCGGGTGCGGTCTTAAAATCCATATCCGCGACCCACATCGGGAGTTCGTTCTCTTTTACGTCCCATTTGAGCGAATCCGTTCCGCGCCTGGAAATGATCTCGTCAAAATCGTAAACCATTTTGCTGTTCCCCCATACCCTTTATACTCGCGAGCCTGTGCTCTTACTGTCTCCAGCTGACTATCTCTGAAGTCTTCGCGATATCACTGCAGACGATCTTTGTCTTTGAAGGATCTATCTGGTCCTTTTCCATGATCAGCTCGCCGATACGCTCGGCGCGGATCGTGCCCGACTTGGGATTGAATACGCTCTCGATGCCCGAGCAGATCTCGGCGTCAACATCTGAATACTCAAACGCGAGCGTGGTGTCGAGCAGTCTGCAGTTGATCATCTTAAGATTGTCTATATAGCACATACCCTGCAGGGACTCTATCGTGCAGTTGACCAGCGTAAGGTTTTTTGAATTCCAGCCGAGATACTCGCCGGAAATGAACGAATCGTACACCGTAACGTTCTCGCTGTTCCAGAAAGAATCCTTCGAGAGCAGTCTGGAGTTCCTGACGGTGACATTGTAAACGCCGTCGAACGAATAGTTGCCGTCCAGCTCCAGACCGTCGATCTCCATATCGTGTGAGTTCATCGCAAAGTAATCGCCCTTTGCGCGAACGTTTTTCATCTTAACGTGATCGCAGCTCCAGAAAGTCTCGGCCGCATGCGTAAATGTAACGTTATCGAGCTCGACGCCGCTGCAGCGTCTGAAATTCTTCGGTGCCTGGAGCATCGAATCCTTAACTTTGATATCGTTCGTATACCATACGCCGGCTCTGGCCATCTCGAACCAGCTCGAATCCTCTACAGTGACATTATTACAGTACCAGAGCGGATATTTCCACCTGAACATACAGGTCTTAAGCTCTAAGTCACCGCTCTCCTTTAAGGGCGACTCTCCGTCCGCAAAAGTACAGCCGTCGAACTTTGCGCCGTGTGTCGCAAAACAGGCACGCTCGCCGGTAAACTTCTCGTTTTTGAATTCTGTCATCTTTCACCTTGGCTGCAATTCATGCTGCAGCTCATCATCCTTTCCGCGTATAAAACTACAAATAACATTATAACTCAAATCATGTTAACATTCAAATCACTTTCACTCAAATAAAATATCTGTGAATAACTCTTAACTTATCATAAAATCCGCTAAAAACAGGCGCTTTCGGGCAGGGTGCGCGATTGACACCACATTCCTTAGATGATATGATAATTGGCGAATTACAGCACTTAAGCGAGGCGCAAAAGTGAGATCCAAAAAACATTTTCTGGTGGTGGACGACAGTGAGCTGAGTCTCCGTGTCACGGAGATGCTTCTTAACAGTCTGGGAATAACGGGAGACTATGTCTCCGGCGCAGATGCTGCTTTCACCGCTCTGTCCAGACGGGATTACGACCTGGTCCTGATCGATTACCTCATGCCCGGCATGAACGGTATCGAGACGGTAGAGGTCATCCGTCGCATGGCGGGCGGACAGCGGAGGGGTTACTATGCCAGTTTGCCGATCATCATCCTGACCGCCGAGGAAAATGAGGAGCTTGTCGCGGAAATGATCGCGAGCGGCGCGAACGGCGTCCTGACCAAGCCCCTTCAGGCCGAAGACCTGAAGAAAGTCATGTCCGAATGGACTCCGAGAGTCCACGGTATCTCTGACGAAAGCCTTGAAGCGGCGCTTGCCGAGGATCCCGAAGGCTTTGCCGAACTGGTAAAGATCTTCTGCGAAGACATTCCAGCAAAGAGAGCCCGCATCGACGCGGCCCTGAACGCGGCCGATTATGAGGAATACACGGTCGAGGTTCACCGCATTAAGGGCGAATGCAAGATCATCAACGCCACTGAGCTCGCCGAAGCCGCAAAAGTACTTGAATTCACCGGAAAAGCCATTACCGGCGCCGTTCCGAACGGCAGGAGCGACGAGGACAATAAAATGACGGTCCTCTGCGATACTCCGAAGCTGCTTTACGCTCTCGAGCAGATGAGGCCCGAGCTGCTTGACGTGGCGGAAGAGATCACGCCCAAAGAAGAGGAAACGGCTGCGGTCGAAGAACAGGGCGAGACTCCTTCCGCGGTTTCAAAGACCGACCTTGAGAAGCTGATGCGCTATGCCGATCACGCTCTCGAATCTTTGCATGACGGCGACATACAGCTCACCTCAGAATGGCTTGAAGAGATCAAGGAACTTACGGTCCGCCTTCTGCGCTGACGGCTTTTTGCCGTACCGATCACATAAACAGCGGAATTATCCGCACAGAACGGAGATACACATGCTCGAATTACAGAACATAACCTATTCTGCCTCCGATGAGAACGGCGATAAGGATATTCTTAAGGATGTCAGCCTGACCCTCGAAGACAACAAATTCTACGTTATCACAGGCCCCAACGGCAGCGGCAAGTCTTCTCTCGCGAAGATCATCGCCGGACTCTACACTCCCGAATCGGGAAAGATCCTTTTTAACGGACGCGACATCACCTCTCTTTCCATCACCGAAAGGGCGAACCTCGGCATAAGCTTTGCTTTCCAGCAGCCGATCCGTTTTAAGGGCATCACCGTAAAGGACCTGATCAAGCTTGCGGCGAACGGCCCCGCGGACAAAGACATGAACGCCGATGTCTGCGATTACCTTTCGCAGGTAGGCCTCTGCGCACGCGATTACATCAACCGCGAGGTTAACGCTTCCCTCTCCGGCGGAGAGTTAAAGCGCATCGAGATCGCGATGACGCTTGCGCGCAAGTCCCAATTCACCGTTTTTGACGAGCCCGAGGCAGGCATCGACCTCTGGAGCTTCAACAATCTGATCAAGGTTTTCGAAAAGCTCCATGACGAGACCCACGGCTCGATAGTGATCATTTCCCATCAGGAGAGGATCATAAATATCGCGGATGAGATCATTCT
>CAMZAI010000149.1 GCA_947304065.1 uncultured Clostridia bacterium
GTATCCGCTGCGTCCGTAATCGGAGCGCACGTGGGAAAAACGCAAAGCGGTTTTCATACACGCGACGCCAGGCGTCGCATCCGTAGCGTTTCGCGCAGAAAACATATACTTTCGTAATGTCTGTTTGCGAAACGCAGGATAAGCGTGTTTTCGGAAGTTTTACTCGTTGCCGCCCACACCGTATTCCGGCTTGAACCCCCTGAAATCTCCCTGAAATCTTATCTTTCCTCTCTGAAATAGGGCAGTCCCAGATGCTCCGGAGGCTGATCCTCCTTCTTGCGCCGCAGCGACACGAGTATCAGCACGAACAGCGTGATCACGTACGGCAGCATCTTGAACAGCTCCATCGTATATCTGTTGAGGCCTCTGATGTAGAGGTATGCCCAGTACGCGATGCCGAACAGGTACGCGCCCCAGATCGCATTGACGGGACGCCAGGTAGCGAAGATAACCAGCGCAACTGCGAGCCAGCCGAGCGCCTCTATGGTACCGTCGTTTGCCCAGGTACCCTTGATGAAATCCATGGTGTAGTACAGTCCGCCCAGACCCGAGATACCGGCGCCGATGCAGGTGCCGAGGTATTTGTACAGGGTTACGTTGATGCCTGCGGCATCGGCCGTGGCGGGATTCTCGCCGACAGCGCGGAGGTTAAGGCCCGTGCGCGTCTTATTGAGGAATATGAACAGGCCGATCGCGATGATGATCGCAACGTAGGTCAGCCAGCCGTATCCGAATATCGCGTAGAGCGGGCTGCTGGTGTCCTTGCCCGCGATGGCGGAAATATAAGCCCTGAAGGTGCCTGACGCGGCCGAAACGGAAACCTGTCCGACGCCGCCGGCGAACTTCTGGAGCATGCCGCCGAGGAAATTGGCTACGCCGCCGCCGAATATCGTGAGCGTAAGTCCAGTAACGTTCTGGTTGGTCCTGAGCGATATCGTGAGAAAGCTGTAGAGCAGTCCGCCCAGAGCCGCAAACAGGAACGAGAAAACCAGCGCCAGGAAAGCGGAGAGCAGGCCGTTCGGGTTGGGATTGCCCGTCTCGTAAACAAACGAAGCCGTAAGGCCCGCGATGCCGCCGAGATACATGATTCCGGGAACACCGAGGTTTAAGTTGCCCGATTTCTCGGTAAGGATCTCACCGAGAGCGCCGAACATGATAACAGTACCGAATACAACGGCGCTGTGGAAGAGAGTCAGTAATTCAGTCATTTGCTCACCTCCTGACCGGCAGCTGCTTTATGCCGGAACTTTACCTTGTAGCCGATGAAGAACTCGCTTCCGAGAAGGAAGAAGAGGATGATTCCGGTGATGATATGCGAAACATATTCGTTGATGCCGTATTTTGAAGCGATCTGCGATGCGCCCTTGTCGAGGAAAACGATCAGGGCCGAGATCAGGATCATCGTAAATGTATTGAACTTGGCCAGCCATGCGACGATGATCGCCGTAAAGCCTCGTCCGCCCGCAGTGGAGGTCGAGATCGTGTGGCTCGCGCCCGAAACCGCTACGAAGCCTGCCAGACCGCATATCGCGCCCGAAAGAGCCATCGTGCGGATGTAGACCTTTTTAACGCGGATACCTGCGTAACGCGCGGTATTTACCGAATCGCCGACAACCGAGATCTCGTAGCCCTGCTTGGAGTAGCGCAGATATACGTAAACCGCTACTGTCACGGTCATGACTATGATCACGTTCCAGCCGAAATCGAGGTTCGGAATGTCGTGGAAGAGACTGGGCAGCCATCCGTACTCGTTGTTCGAGTTGATGACGCCGACGGTGTTCGATCCGGGAGGATTCTCCCAGAGAGCGACCATGTATGAGGTGATCTGTATCGCGATGTAGTTCATCATCAGCGTGAACAGCGTCTCGTTCGTGTTCCAGTGAGCCTTGAAAAAGCCGGGGAAGAAGCCCCAGACAGCGCCCGCGAGCATGCTCACGACGATCATGATGAGCACGAGCAGAACGGTCGGAAGTCCGGTGAAATACTTCATGCAGACTACCGTGGCGATGCCTCCGACGAGGATCTGGCCCTCAGCGCCTACATTCCAGAACTTCATGGCGAACGCGGGAGCGAGGCCGACCGAGATGCACAGCAGGGTCATGATGTCGCGAATCGTTACCCAGATACGCTTTGAGGTACCGAACGCGCCCGAAGCCATCGTGGCGTAAACCTTAAAAGGATTGATGCGTACGATACAGACGATGACGATACCCGAAACGATAAGCGCCAGCAGGAGGCTGAGCAGTCTGATGAGCCATGACTGTGTTCTTGTGATGCCCTCACGCTTTGATATCCTGATCAAAGGTTCGTGAGCTGTTTCTGACTTAGCCATGTCTTATGCCTCCTTCCTGTATTTGGTCATGAGCAGTCCGACCTCTTCTTTTGTGATCGTCCTGCAGTCGACGATGCCCGAAACCTGGCCGCCGCAGAGTACTACGAGACGGTCGCACAGGGCGAGCAGGACGTCGAGGTCCTCACCTACGTAAACAACAGCGACACCCTTCATTTTCTGATCGGTCAGAAGATTGTATATGGTGTAGGAAGTGTTGATATCAAGTCCGCGCACCGCATATGCGGTCATCAGGACCGACGGAGAGGAGGCTATCTCACGGCCTACGAGTACCTTCTGTACATTGCCGCCGGAGAGTCGCCTTACGGGGAACTCCGTGCCGGGAGTAACGACCTCGAGCTCTTTCCAGATCTGTTTTGCCAGCTCGTTGGGGTCCTTGCGGTTAACGAAGAAACCTTTATTCTTGCGCCATGAGCGCAGCATCATATTGCCGGTCATGCCCATGGAGCCGACCAGACCCATGCCCAGACGGTCTTCGGGAACAAAACTCATCGCGATGCCCGATTTTTTGATGGCCATAGGATCCATGCCGACGAGGTTCATCGCCTCTTTTCCTTTGGGGCTGTAGGTAATGCTGCCGGATTGAACGGGATAGAGGCCCGCGATAGCTTCAAGCAGTTCCTTCTGACCTGAGCCTGCAATTCCTGCGATACCCAGGATCTCGCCGGAATTGGCGGTAAAGGTAACATCGTCGAGACGCTTTACGCCGTCCTTGTCGAGACATGTAAGATGCTCAACGGTAAGTCTCGGTTCGGGATTGACCGGATCGGGACGGTTGATGTCGAGTGTGGTGGCGCGTCCGACCATCATGTCGGTGAGAGCCTGCGGAGAAGTCTGCGAAGTCTCGACACAGCCGATGTATTCGCCCTTCCTCAGAACCGCGACGCGGTCGGATATCTCCATAACCTCATTGAGCTTATGGGTGATGATTATGATGGATTTGCCGTCCTTTTTCATGTTGCGCATAACGGCAAAGAGCTTGTCTGTCTCCTGAGGAGTAAGAACCGCGGTGGGCTCGTCGAGAATGAGTATGTCGGCGCCGCGATAGAGGGCCTTTACTATCTCGAGGGTCTGCTTCTGGGAAACGGACATCTCGTATATCTTTTTGTCGGGATCGATGTCAAAACCGTAGCGCGCAGCGATATCCCTGACTTTTGCCGAAACGGCCTTACGGTCGAATTTCTCGGTCTCGTCCTGCCCGAGGATAACATTTTCCGCAGCGGTAAAAACATCAACAAGCTTGAAATGCTGATGTATCATGCCGATGCCGTATGTGTATGCGTCCTTGGGAGAAGCGATGGAAACTTCTTCGCCGTTGATGAAGATATGCCCTTCGTCGGGGAAATAGATGCCCGAGAGCATATTCATAAGAGTTGTTTTTCCGCTGCCGTTCTCACCTAAAAGGGAGAGGATCTCGCCCTGCTTAAGATCGAGATTGACTCTGTCGTTAGCCGTGACGGAGCCGAAGCGTTTAGTGACGTTGCGCATTTGAACTGCGTATTTGATCGTTTCCAAAGAGGCGGCCACCTTTCATGAAAATTTAGTAAAAAACACCAAAAAAATTTTGTTTTATACTCAAAATTTATGATAACATAACAAATTCTAAAAGTAAAGAATAAAGAGGGTCCGAATTCTAAAAATTCACAAAAAAGAAAGACCCGAAAAAGGAGACTGCCCGTGTGAGCAGTCTCCCTTGAATGCTTAAGTGATGAATAAGTCTTAGTTCTGCTGCTCGGTGATGCCGTCGATCCTTAATGCGAACGAAGGTGCCGAGATGTACTCAGACTCATGATAGTAGCCGTCCTTGATGGCTTCGATCTGATCATATTCGAAGTTGTCGTCCGAATCGAAGCAGAATGTCGACTCAACCTTTGCACCGCCGACGGTGAAGGTGTTGATATCGAATACATGGAGCTTGCCGGCCTTGATGTCAGCCTCAGCCTTTGCAACCGCGTCTGCGGTGCCTGCCGCGCAGGAATCACCGAGCTTTGTGATCGCAACGGCGCCGGTCTCATAACCCTCTGACCAGTCGGTAGCGATGTCCTCGCCCGCAAGAGCTGTCTTGATGGCGTAGGTGTAGTAAACATCCCAGTTATTGGTCGAAGAAGTAAGTGCTGCGGTAGGAGCTACGGAAAGCATGTCAACGTTGTAACCTACAGAGTAAACAACGGTGCCGGCCTTGTTGGCAGCCTCACATGCCGAAGGAGCACCTGTCGAGTCTGCGTGCTGTCCTACGATAACGCAGCCCTCTGCGATGAACTTCTCAGCGGTGTTCTGCTCGTCAACGATCGAGAACCAGCTGTTGGTGTAAGAAACATCCATAACAACGTTCGGGAATACCGACTTGATGCCGAGATAGAATCCGGTGTAACCCGAAACAACCTCTGCGTAAGGATAAGCGCCTACATAACCGACCTTAACGTTGCCGTTTGCGTCGTAGTTCTTGTCTGTGAGCTTGCCTGCGTCAACGAGCTCCTTGATCTTCATGCCGGCTACGATACCCGAAACGTAACGTGACTCGTAAGTCTTGTTGAATGCGTTCGAGAAATTCTTAAGGCCTGACTTTAATGCTCTGTCACCGGTCATTGCTACGAACTGAACATCGGGATTTTCCTTGGCTGCTCTCTCGCAGTAGGTCTGATGTCCGTAAGAGTTCGTGATAACCAGCTTACATCCCTGCTCAACGCAGTCGATACACTTGTCGTAGCAGGTCTCGTCCTCGCCTATGGTGTAGAACCAGATGATCTGATCGTCCTTGATGCCGTTGGCCTTTGCAGCCTTCTTGATGCCTTCGATGTGGGCGTGAGTGTAACCCTCATTGTCATCGCCTACAAGAATAACACCGATCTTGAAATCGTTGCTCTTCTCCTTGCTGCATGCGCCGAGTGAAAGAACCATTACGAGTGCAAGCAGTAATGCAAGTAGTTTCTTCATAAAATGTCCTCCTCTTTTGTTGCGCGCTAAAACGCAATAATATTTTGACCACGAGTACATAATACGCAATAATTCTGAAAATGGCAATACAAAATTAATTTTTTTTATACAATAAAGTTTGTGAGAGAAGATTATCTGTCTGCAGAAAGGAGACTCCCCCAAAGGTGCGTTGCAAGAGGAAAGTGTTTCTGATAAACTAATATACTGTAAAGCTGTGCGCCCGGATACGGACGGGTGACAATACGCTTTCATCGGCGGTCCCCGGGCGGATTCTGCCCGGACCGGCAGATCATGCAATAAAGGATTACGGCATTTCATGGGAAAATATTTATATATAGCGGAAAAACCCAGCGTCGCGAATGAATTTGCAAAGGCGCTGAAGGAGAATTTTTCAAAGCGCGACGGCTACCTTGAGTCGGGGAACAGCGTGGTGACCTGGTGTGTGGGCCATCTGATCACGATGAGCTATCCCGAGGTATATGATCCGGCGCTTAAGAGATGGAGCCTCGATACGGTTCCGTTCCTTCCGAAGGAATACAAATATGAAGTCATAGACAGCGTTTCAAAACAGTTTAATATCGTAAAGGGCCTGCTGAACAGGGCGGATGTGGAGCGGATATATGTCTGCACCGACTCGGGACGCGAGGGAGAATACATCTACAGGCTTGTGGATTCGATGGCAAAGGTGCCCGCCTCAAAGGACAGACGCAGGGTGTGGATCGATTCGCAGACCGAGGAAGAGGTACTGCGCGGAATCCGCGAGGCGAAGCCCCTTTCGGCGTACGACAATCTTTCCGACGCCGCGTATCTGCGCGCCAAAGAAGACTATCTGATGGGCATCAATTTCTCGAGAGTGCTCACATTAAAATACGGCGATACCGTCAGCCGTTTCCTGAAAAGCGAGAAGCGCGGAGCCATCTCGGTCGGCCGAGTAATGACCTGCGTGCTCGGAATGGTGGTGACCAGAGAGCGCGAGATCCGCGCGTTTGTGAAGACTCCTTTTTACCGTGTAAGCTCAGGCATGCGCATAGGAGCGGATGAGAACGGCGAGGGTGGAGCCCCGCTTTCGGGAGATTTCAAAGCTGTCGAGGGCTCGAGATATTACAATACCCCTTATCTTTATAAGGATAACGGTTTTCTCGAGCGCGCGAAGGCCGAGGAGATGATCGCGACCGTGAGCGGCAGGGAAGGCGAACAGCTCGAATACGAACCTTTCTACGCCTCGGGACAGAGCAAGGAGCAGGGCAGCGATCCCACAGGCTTTAAGACGGGATGTCCGAAGGGGATATTTGCCGGGGTGACCGGCATCGAGAAGAAAAAAGAGACCAAGAATCCGCCCCTTCTCTTCAATCTTGCGGAACTGCAGAACGAATGCTCAAAGCTGTTCAAAATAAGCCCTGACGAGA
>CAMZAI010000150.1 GCA_947304065.1 uncultured Clostridia bacterium
AAATACCGACCTCCAAATGTTAGATTTTTGGTCTAACTTTTGGGGGTCGGTACAATCTGAAGTCCTTTTTGTTTTACATATTACATTCCTTTTGCCGCATCCTTCATACTCTTTACGTACTCTCCGACCGGGCCGGCGGCGTCTTTGCCGTATTTCTCGACGATCTTAACAATCGCGGAGCCCACGATCGCTCCGTCTGCGACAGCATACATCGCCTTTGCCTGCTCGGGAGTTGAGATTCCGAAGCCGACGGCTACCGGAACATCGGTGGTCTCCTTTATGATCTTTACCATCGAGCCGATGTCGGTCGTGATGTTCGTGCGCATGCCGGTAACGCCGAGCGAGGAAACCAGGTAGATAAAGCCCTTTGCCTGTTTTGCGATCATCGAGATGCGCTGTCCCGAGGTAGGAGCGATCATCGAGATCAGCTCGAGACCGTATTTGTCACAGGTCGCGTCGAACTCTTCCTTTTCCTCAAAAGGAATGTCCGGCAGTATCAGGCCGTCTATGCCAAGCGCCGACGCCCTCTCCATAAAACGCTCCGCGCCGTAGGAGAAAATGACGTTCGCGTAGGTCATGAACACCATCGGGATGTCGGTATACTCCCTGATCCCGCGCACCATATCGAATATTTTATCGGTCGTAGTGCCTGAATTGAGTGCGCGAAGCGATGCGCCCTGGATCACCGGGCCTTCGGCCGTCGGGTCCGAAAAAGGGATACCGAGCTCTATAAGATCGGCGCCGTTATCGGCCATGCTCTTTACTATCCTTTCGGTGGTCTCGAGGTCGGGATCGCCGCAGGTCACAAATGCCACAAAGGCCTTTCCTTTTGCAAAAGCGTTCTTTATCTTACTCATAGATATTCTCCCCCCTGTATCTTGCGATAGCCGCGCAGTCCTTGTCGCCGCGGCCCGAGAGCGTGATCACTATGATCTTGTCTTTGCTCATGGTCGGCGCGAGCTTCATCGCGTACGCCACTGCGTGAGCCGATTCGATCGCGGGAATGATGCCCTCTGTCCTCGAAAGATACTCAAAAGCGTTTACAGCCTCGTCATCGGTCACAGGCACGTACTCTGCCCTTCCGATATCATGCAGATGCGCATGCTCGGGACCTACGCCGGGATAATCGAGTCCTGCCGAGATCGAGTAAACGGGCGCTATCTGTCCGTATTCGTCCTGGCAGAAATAAGACTTCATTCCATGGAAAATGCCGAGGCTTCCGGTGGCCATCGTCGCAGCGGTCTCTTTTGTGTCAATACCGCGTCCCGCAGCCTCCGCTCCGATCAGTCTTACTTCCTTGTCCCCGATAAAATCATAGAAGCTTCCGATAGCATTCGAACCGCCGCCCACGCAAGCTATGACCGCATCGGGCAGACGTCCTTCCTTTTCAAGCATCTGTGCCTTTATCTCACGCGAGATCACCGCCTGAAAGTCCCTGACGATCGTCGGGAAAGGATGAGGTCCCATTACCGAACCCAGACAGTAATGCGTATCGTCGATCCTGCTCGTCCACTCCCTGAACGCCTCCGAGACCGCATCTTTCAGAGTTGCGGTACCTGTTTTTACAGGGATTACGGTGGCTCCGAGGAGACGCATCCTGTAAACGTTCAAAGCCTGGCGCTTCGTGTCCTCCTCGCCCATATATACCACGCATTCCATGCCCATGAGCGCTGCAGCCGTAGCCGTGGCCACGCCGTGCTGTCCGGCGCCTGTCTCCGCGATCAGTCTGGTCTTGCCCATCTTCTTCGCAAGGAGCGCCTGTCCGAGCACGTTGTTGATCTTATGCGCGCCGGTATGATTCAGATCTTCTCTTTTAAGATAAATCTTCGCGCCGCCGAGGTCTCTGGTCATCTTTTCGGCGTAGTATAGCCTGCTCGGCCTGTTCGCGTATTCATCGAGGAGCCCGGCCAGCTCTCTCTTAAAGTCAGGATCGTCCTTATACTTCAGATACGCTTCCTCCAGTTCATTCACTGCATTCATCAAAGTTTCGGGTATATACTGCCCGCCATGAATACCAAAACGTCCCTTTGAACCCATAAAATTCTCCTAAATTAGTATAATCTTGATTTAATTTGACCGTATCTAATATCACAATTATATCTTGTGTCTCCATCGATGTGTTTACACTATATCTTGTGTCTCAGTTCTGCTTTTCTACCATTGTAGATACAAGATATTGTATTCAAAATACCGACGCTTTTCTCACTGTGTTGACAAAATCCCTGATCTTTCCCCTGTGCTTTACTCCGTCGGTCTCGGTGCCCGAACTCGTGTCGACCGCGAACGGCATAAACTGCTCTAGCGCCTCTTCCACATTCAGATAATTGAGGCCGCCTGCCAGGAAGCACCTGTCGTACAGATGCTCGGGAATGAGGTGGATCAGGCTCCAGTCGAATACCTTGCCGGTACCCGTACCGCTGTCGAGAAGAAGGAAATCCGCCTCGGAGACGATCACCTGCCTGATGTCCGCGTGACCTTCAAGCTTAAAGGCCTTGATTATCGGAACGCCCGGGTTCTGCGCCCGAAGCTTCAGGATATAGTCGTTATCCTCCCTGCCGTGGAGCTGGATCATGTCGATCAGGCCTTCGCTTACGGCTAAGGTGATGTTCTCAATCGGCTCGTTTACATACACGCCCGTCATCAGGATATCGGGATCGAGCTCTGCCTTCAGCGTTCTTGCCGTCTCAATATCCACCGAGCGCTTAAAGCCCGGTGTCATGATCATTCCTACGTATTCGGGCTTAAATTCGTTGCAGTAGGCGATATCCTCCGGTCGTCTCATTCCGCAGAGCTTTATCCTCGGACGGCGTCCTTTAAGTTTCTTTATCATCGCCTTTTTATCGTCGGCCCTCATCAGAGTCTCCCCGATAAGCACCGCGTTTACGCCCGCGCGTCTGAGTACATCGATATCTTCCGCGGTCCTGATGCCGCTCTCTGCCACAAAGAGCACGTTTTTCGGCACCAGACGGCGCAGCCTTTCACTGTTATGGATATCCACCGTAAAATCCTTGAGATTCCTGTTATTTACGCCGATTATCCTCGCTCCTGCCCTGACAGCCGTCTCTATCTCGGCCTCGTCATGCGCCTCAACGAGCGCCGAAAGACCGAGCCTGTCGCAGAGTCTGATCGCGCTCGCGATCTCTTTTTCATTCATTATCGCGCATATCAGGAGCACCGCCGACGCGCCGAGGACCTTGGCCTCGAGGATCATATATTCGTCCACGGTAAAATCCTTGCGAAGCACGGGGATATTCACGTTCTCGGCTATCCTTCGCAGTATCTCGTCGCTGCCCATGAACCACTTCGGCTCGGTCAGCACGGATATTGCAGACGCTCCGGCGTTCTCGTATTCCGCCGCGATGTCGAGATAAGGGAACTCTTCTGCGATCACGCCCTTGGAGGGAGACGCCTTCTTGCATTCGCAGATAAAGCTTACATCGCCCTCCCTCAGCGCCTTTTCGAACGGAAATCCTGTCTCGCAGTTCATCGCGAAGGCTTTCTTCTCGATTTCCTCCTGCGGCAGCTTCGCTTTCGCTTCCGCCACGCGCTCTCTTGCATACGCGGCGATCTGTTCAAGTATGTTCTCACTCATTTTGCGTTCGATACCTCAATGGCCTTTAAAAGGGCCTCATAAGCCTTTCCTGAGTCGATAAGCTCTGCCGCCAGCTTAACGCCCGCCTTCATCGATTCTGCCTTTCCTGCGCCGTACAGGGCCGCTCCTGCATTAAGGAGCACCGCATTGCGTTTCGGTCCCTGTTCCTCGCCCTTAAGGATCGCGATCACGATCTTTGCGTTCTCCTCGGGGTTTCCGCCTCTGATGTCGTCCTTGCTGCAGCGTTCGAATCCGAAATCCTCGGGCTTGACAGTGTATGTTGCGTATCTTCCGTCCTTGAAATCACATACTGTGGTGGGTGCGGAAGGTGATATCTCGTCAAGCTTGTCCTGTCCGTATACAACAAGTCCCTGTCTTACGCCCAAGCTCATCAGAACCTTTGCCAGGGGCTCAACCAGATACTCGTCATATACGCCGAGCAGCTGGTATACGGGCTTTGCGGGATTGGTGATGGGACCCAGGATGTTGAATACGGTCCTGAAGCCGAGCTCCTTTCTGATGCCGCCCACGTATTTCATCGAAGAATGGTATTTCTGGGCAAACATGAAGCAGAAGCCTGCCTTTTCGAGCATCTCGACGCATTTGTCGGGATCCTGCTGAATGTTCACGCCGAGTGCTTCAAGACAGTCTGCGGTACCGCAGCTCGAGGATGCCGCCCTGTTTCCGTGCTTGGATACTTTGATCCCTGCAGCCGCCATGACAAAAGCGGATGTGGTGGAAATGTTGAAGCTGTGTGCTCCGTCTCCGCCGGTTCCCACGATCTCCATGGTCTCAAGTCCCTTTGTGTCAACAACCGTTGCATGATCTCTCATCGCAGCTGCGCAGCCGGAGATCTCGTCGATCGTCTCAGCCTTGGTGCTCTTGGTCGAGAGTGCTGCCAGAAATGCAGCGTTCTGGGTAGGCGTGGTCTCGCCGCTCATGATCTCGTTCATGACCGTGTACGCCTCGTCATAGGTCAGGTCTTCCTTGTTTACGATCTTGATGATTCCTTCTTTTATCATGGTTTTTGTCCCCTTTCACATATATTAAATCGTGTTTTAATTATTTTGTTGCATTTACAAAATTCAAAAGCATCTGTTTTCCGTCGGGCGTCAGTATTGACTCGGGATGGAACTGAACTCCGTAGATCGGATATTCCGTATGCATTACGGCCATTATCTCGCCTTCTTTGGTGCGTGCCGTGACTTTGAGGCATTCGGGAAGTGTATCCTCTACTGCTGCGAGCGAATGGTATCTCGCGACCTCCGCCTCTTCGGGGCAGCCCTCAAACAGCGGGCAGGTCCTGTCGAATTCGGTCATTGAGGCTTTTCCGTGCATCAGGCGCGATGCGTAAGAAACCTTTGCCCCATAGACCATGCATATGGCCTGATGTCCGAGGCATACGCCCAGGATCGGTATCCTGCCTCCGAGCCGCTTTATCACTTCGGGACATATACCCGAATCCTCAGGCCTTCCGGGGCCCGGCGAGATGATTATGCCCGCCGGCTTCAGCGCTTCTATCTCCGAAACCGTCATCGCGTCGTTCCTGATGACTTTAATGTCAGGTTCAATGCTGCCTATCAGCTGATAGAGGTTATATGAAAAGCTGTCGTAATTGTCTATCAAAAGTATCACTCTTCCACCTCCTCTGCCATCTTGAGCGCCTTCACAACAGCTGCCGCTTTGTTCATGCACTCGGTGAATTCCTTCTCCGGAACAGAGTCTGCAACGATCCCTGCGCCGCTTCTTACATAAACTCTGCTTCTTTTCTTATAAGCGATTCTTATGGCAATGCATGTGTCCAGATTGCCCGTAAAGTCGATATATCCTATAGCTCCGCCGTAAATACCGCGTTTATCGTCCTCAAGATCGTTTATGAGCTGGCAGGCTCTGATCTTGGGCGCGCCCGATAAGGTTCCGGCAGGAAGGATCGCGTTGATCGCGTCGAGCGCGTCCTTATCTTCCCTGATCACGCCCCTTACGGTCGATCCGATGTGCATTACATGTGAGTATCGCTGTATGGTATGGAACTGTTCGACCTCTACGGTCCCGAAGCGGCTTATCCTTCCGATATCGTTTCTGCCCAGGTCCACGAGCATGTTGTGCTCGGCAAGCTCTTTCTCGTCCGCCAAAAGCTCTTCCTCGAGGGCCTTATCCTCTTCGGGCGTCTTCCCCCTCGGCCTCGTTCCGGCCAGCGGGAAGGTATGCAGCACGCCGTTCTCGAGCTTTACGAGTGTCTCGGGCGAAGCGCCGGCCACTTCCATGTCGTCTCCCGAGAAATAGAACATATACGGGGAAGGATTGATCGTTCGCAGTATCCTGTAGGTATCGAACAGGCTTCCTTCGTAATCCGCCCCGATCCTGTTGGAAAGCACGATCTGGAATATGTCGCCTTCAAAGATATGTCTCTTTGCTCTCTCCACCATCTCACAGTAGCGTTCTTTCTCAAATAAAGGCTTTAATTCGCCCTTTAAGCGGCCTTTGGGTATATCTGCAGGCTTTCCGTTAAGAACGAGCTCTTTCATCTGTTTAAGCTCGATCTCGGCTCTGTTATACTCGGTCTCAATGTTCTCGAGCGAGACGTTTATGATCAGGATCATCTTCTTTTTGACATTGTCAAAAGCGATGACTCTGTCGAACAGCATCAGATCGGTGTCCCTGAAACCTTCCGTATCGGCCGCATTCAGCTTCAAAGTTGGCTCGGCGTATTTCAGGTAGTCATATGAGAAATATCCCACGAGACCGCCCGTAAACGGCGGAAGGCCTTCAAGCTTCGGGCTCCTGTGCTCGTTCAGGACCTGCCTGATGTACTTGTTCGGATCGCGGGTCTCGATCGTGATATTCCCGATCCTCATGACCCCGTCCGAGCAGGTGATGCAGAGCTTCGGATTATAGCCCAGGAAGGTGTAGCGTCCCCAGTTCTCGTTGTCCGACGCGCTCTCGAGCATGTAGCAGTGCGAGGACACGTTCTTTAAGATCTTGAGCACCTCGACCGGCGTCTTGACATCGGAAAGGAGTTCGATGCTGAGCGGCAGGATGTCGTAACGCGGATCGGCCGCGTATTTTTTGGCTTCCTCAAA
>CAMZAI010000151.1 GCA_947304065.1 uncultured Clostridia bacterium
AGGCTTGAGATTTTGTCGCTGACGGTGCCGGACAACCGGAACATGGTCCTGTTCCCAGAAAAGATCGACGGGAAATTTGTACGGCTTGAGAGACCTTTCCCTGTGTATTCGCGAGGCGGTAAGGACCGCTTCGATATCTGGATATCAAAGTCCCCCGATCTGAAATATTGGGGCGAATCGGAACTGCTGCTGGGCGTGGAGGACGTGCCCTTCGCGAACGACAAGATCGGGCCCGGAGCCCCTCCGATAAAGACCGAAGCCGGATGGCTCACGATCTTCCACACTGTCGATATTGACAGTACGAGAGGAAAGAACGGCTGGGAAGAGAAGTGGCAGAAGCGCTACTGCGCGGGAGTCATGCTGCTGGACCTCAAAGACCCTTCGAAGGTCATCGGAATGTATAAAGATCCGCTGATCGCGCCCGAGACCGAATACGAGGTCGAAGGCGGCTTCCGTACGAACGTTATCTTCCCCGGTGCAGCAATCCCGGAGGAAGACGGATCCGTAAAGATCTATTACGGTGCGTCCGATACGGTTGAGTGCCTGGCGACGGCAGAGCTGAAAGAGTTGATAGATCTCTGCAAATAGAATAGAATGAGTTGTACAAAGGAGGAAGAAGTTATGCAGTTTACAACTTTACAAAAAGATATGATGCAGGCCATGAAGGATCATGACAAGGTGAAAAAGGATGCGCTTTCCACGCTTGTATCCGCAACCAAGAAGCTGGCCATCGACGCCGGCTGCCGCGAGGATATCCCCGATGAGATGACCGATCAGGCAATCCTGAAGGAGATCAAGAGCGTTAAGGAGCAGATCGAGACCTGTCCCGATTCACGTGCGGAGCTGAAAGCCGAATACGAGGCCAGATTAAAGGTGTTTGAGGAGTATGCACCCAAGATGCTCTCCGCGGAAGAAGTTGAGGCAGTGCTCAAAGAGAAGTTTGCCGATGTTCTGGCTACGGGCAACAAGGGCCAGATCATGAAGGCCGTAATGGGAGAACTCAAAGGCAAGGCAGACGGAAAAGTGATCAATGAAGTGGTTGCAAAGCTGACAGCGAAATAAAGAGCAGCGAGCCGAAGAGGGGGAGACGGGATATGACAAGAGCGAACGAACCTATAATGATAAACAAAACCCTTGTAAAGAACCGCCTTACCATGGCGCCTACGGTTAAGTTCGACTATGCCGGTGAGGACGGAAAGGTTACGGAAAAGCATATCGAGCATTACCGAGAAAGGGCGGAGCACGGCTGCGGCCTGATCTGCGTCGAGGCTACCGCTGTTACGCCCGGCGGACGTTTTGGAAAGAACCACATGGGGCTCTGGGACGACAGTCAGACAGACGGCCATAAAAGGATCGTGGAAGCCTGTCATAATGCGGGAGCGGCGGTGATCATCCAGCTGAATCACGCAGGCCTGAATTCAAATCCGGAGCTCGGAGAGCAGATCGCGCCCTCTGCCGTTCCGACGAGGAATGAGAATGTGCTGTCAAGGGAACTGAGCATTGATGAGATCCATGCCATTCAGGAGAAATATGCCGACGCTGCGGTACGCGCCCAAAAGGCCGGCTACGACGGCGTACAGCTCCATGCGTGCCATTCGTACCTGATCAATCAGTTCGTGTCAAAAAAGACCAATCTCCGCGCGGACGAATACGGCGGAAGCGTTGAGAACAGAGCACGCTTCGGGGCAGAGATCATCAGGATGATAAGAGAAAGATGCGGTGCGGATTTCCTTATCTCAGCCAGAACTGTCGGAATAGAGCCGGATGTGGCCACAGCCATAGAGATCGCGGAGGAATACGTAAAAGCAGGCTGCGATTACCTGCAGGTTTCCACCGGTATCGAGTGGAACGACCCTTCCCTGAAGGAAGAGGGCGAGCCCTACAATCTCATCTGTAAGCTCGGCGTGCTGTTCCACGAGCATTTCAAGGGACGTGTTCCGGTATCCTGCGTCAATGGGATAATGACGCCCGAACTCGTCAGATACCTGATAGAGAACGAGCTGGTCGATACAGTGGATTTCGGAAGGGCGATCCTTGCCGATCCGGCCATTTGTGAAGCGGTGCTTGACGGAGCGCCTTATGTTAAATGCTTCGAATGCCCCCGCTGCCAGTACGGACCCGCTATGCCGCATAAATGTCCTGCGGCTTTAAAGAGAATGAAAGCGTAAGGAAAACGGTTCTTCTGTCCCCTTTCAATAACAGAAGAGCGAGCGGCAACGGGATATTTCACCGCAAAACAAAAGCTTATCGTTTTGCGGTAAAACACCCTGCGGCGCTCGCTCTATTTATTGACGTGAGGGACAGAAGAACCGTCCCCTTGTCTGTGTTTTACTTGATAATTTTGTACAGTCTGGCTCCGTGCGCATCGACAGGCTCTTTGATTGCGTCCGCGAGTGTCGCATAGTCCCTGTCGGTCCAGAGTTCTTTGCAAGGTTTCTTAAGCGGCCCGGAACCGTCGCCGTGTCCGTGGCAGCATTCGTGCTCAAATTCGAGTACCGCCGCCTCATCAGCAAAGTTGAACATCGCGATGTAGCAGGCATTTTCCTCTGTATCGTGTGTCTTCCAGATGCACTGCTTTTTATTCCTCATCACCTGGTGGGCGCCGGCGGAGTACTGAAGCAGGCGCATAACGTCCGCGTTAGTGATGAGAGACAAAGTATCGTCATCCAGTTTTGTCAGTTCGCAGCCGAGCATCATCGGCGAGCGGAAAATGCTCCACAGAGTCAGCATCGTGATGCGTTCGGGACGCGTAAGTCCCGTGTCGTGCTCGTGTCCGAAAGCGGCGCCTATCTTGCCGAGCGGCAGCATGTCGCAGTCGGGCCAGCAGCCCTCGCTCACATGTCTTTCCCAGAGCTCGCAGCGCTCGAACATGTTGAGGAGCAGATCCCATTTGTCCCAGAAATCATCCGTGATACGCCACATGTTGGCGTATTTTTCATAATGCCACGCTTCTTCGATGCGTGCGGGCCCCGGAGAAAGGGAGAGCACGATCGGGCGGCCGCATTTCTCAATAGCCTCATGGAGCATCCTGATCTCCTGCTTCGCGGAAGGCTGATCCATTCTACAGATGTCGTCGCATTTGATGAAATCCACGCCCCATTCGGCATAGAGCGCCATGATCGAATCATAATACGCCTGTGAACCGGAAAGTTCGGGGCGCAATCCGTACATATCGGGATTCCAGAAGCAGGTATTGGCGGGATCCGCAATGTCGTTCGCGCGCATATCCGAGCTGAGGATCGCGGTGTGCTTGTGAGCCGCCTCACGCGGGATTCCGCGCATGATGTGGATACCGAATTTCAGGCCTTTGCCGTGGATATAGTCGGCCAGGGGCTTGAATCCTGCGCCGTTCGCCGATGAAGGGAAGCGTTCCGGATCGGGCAGCAGGCGTGAGTATTCGTCCATTTCCACCGGCCAGAAGGGGATGTACTGATAGCGGTCGCGCTGTGAACCCGCGTCGTGCGCGTACCATTCGATATCTATGACAATGTATTCCCATCCGCAGGACTTCAGGTGCGCGGCCATATAGTCGGCGTTGGCCTTAACCTGAGCCTCATTCACGGTAGTATCGTAATAATCGTAGCTGTTCCAGCCCATCGGCGGGGTGATCGCAAATTGATTCTTATTCATCGCATGCTCCGTTCATAGTTTTTTTATAGATATTTATTTACCGCTTATAGTATAATTGTTATTAGGTGGATTTTCTACATTAAGTGTTGTGCGGCACTGAAAAAATAGGAGAGCCTATGACTGCAGATCTGTTTACAAATGGTTTTTGTCCGACGTTTTTGTTTACCTGGAAGGGCGTGCGTACCCGCTCGGAGGAGCGCTATCATGTGCACGGGAATCAGCTGGAGCTGGCGTTTATCATGTCCGGACATGGGAAATACAAGATCGACGGGAAGATATATGACATTGAGGAGGGCGACCTGCTGATCCTCAATCCGGGCGTTTATCACCAGTCGATCGTCAGCGACCCGATGCATCCCGCGACCGAGTTTTTCGTCGGACTTTCGGATTTCTGTCTCGAGGGTATGCGGCCGAACTGCTTTGACATCGAGGGGCATACGCCCGTGTATAAGACCGGTCCCGAGCTGAGGCTGAAGCTCATGAGACTCTGCATTGCCATGGATTCCGAGAAGAATACCTGCTACACGGGCAAGTATTACATGATGCAGAGCTACCTTGTGCAGTATGTGCTCTACATCCTTCGCGACATGCAGGAATCGGCGCTCCCGAACGGCCGCTGCGCGTTCGAGTCGGTCAATAAAAATGAGATCGTGAGCCAGATCATGCAGTATTTCGAGGAGCATTATGCGGAGAAGATCTCTCTCGACATCATTTCCGAGAATATGTATGTGAGCCCCTTCTATATTTCAAAGATCTTTAAGACGGTCACCGGCGATACGCCGATCAGGTATCTCATCGACGTGCGCCTCGATAAAGCGAAAAAGCTTCTGATGACGCGGCCCGAGCTGAGTGTCCACGAGGTCGCGGAGATGGTCGGCTACGACGACGCGTACCATTTCAGCAAGCTGTTTAAAAAGCGTTTCGGAACATCGCCTTCAAAGATAGCGGAGTAAATAAATGAGATTTATACACATCGCGGACGTGCATCTCGGAGCGGAGCCGGACAAAGGCTTTCCGTGGGCACAGGAGCGAAAAGAAAGCATATATGAGACTTTCCGCGGCATAATCGAGAAATGCCGGAGCGAGCGGCCCGACCTGCTGCTGATCGCGGGAGACCTGTTCCATAAGCAGCCGCTCGTGCGCGAACTGAAAGAGGTCGATTCGCTGTTTGCCTCGATCCCCGGAGTACGGGTGGTGATCATCGCAGGGAATCACGACTATATCAGCGGGATCTCTAATTACAACGGCTTCGAATGGTCGGATAATGTGACGTTTTTTCGGACCGAGCAGACGGAGAGCGTATATTTTGAGGATATCAATACCGAGGTTTACGGCCTGAGCTTCTGCCACAGGCAGATACATGAAGCGCTTCTGGACGGAGTGAGACCGCAGCATCCCGACAGGATCAATATCCTGCTGATGCACGGCGGCGAGCCGGGGAACCTGCCGGTTGACCGGAAAAGGCTGTGCGCGGCGGGGTTTGACTACATTGCCTGCGGACATATTCATGTGCCGCTGGAGGTCAGCGAAAGGATGAGATATCCGGGCAGTCCCGAGCCGCAGGAGCGGAACGATACGGGCGGCAGGGGATATATCGCCGGGAGCATCGAAAAAAGCGGAAATGAATCGCTTCTCTCTGCAGAATTCAGGGAATGCGCGAGTGTTCAGTATTTCAAGGAGGAGCTCACGGTTGGACCGGATACGACGAATTTCATTCTCGGGGCAATGATCAGGGACCGCATTGCGGAAAAGGGCGATTCTAATATCTTTTCATTCACGATCCTGGGCAGGCGCGATCCCGACATTGAGTTTGATACCGAATCACTCATGAAAGAAGGAAGGATCGTTGAGATAAGCGACGAGACCGAGCCCGATTACGACTTTGACAGACTGTATATTGAGAACAGGGACAATATCATCGGGAAATTCATAGAAAAAATGAGAGCGGAGACAGCCGATGAGGAGCTTCGGAGGAAAGCCCTCGATTACGGTATTACGGCGCTCTTCAGGGAAAAAAAGTGAAGATCAGGGAACTACGCATCGGACATTTCGGAAAGCTTCATAACACAACGGTCAGGCTTGACGACGGACTGAACCTCATTTACGGAGGGAATGAGTCGGGCAAGTCTACTCTTCATGCATTTATCGGGGCGATGCTTTTCGGGCTCGACCGCGGCAGGGGACGCGCGGGCCGGGACGATCCGTACATGAGATACCTGCCGTGGGACACGCCGGGCGCCTATCAGGGCAGTATGGATTTCGAGCACGAGGGGAAAGAATACCGCATTACCAGAGTGTTCTATCAGAAAGAGAAGTCCTGCGTGCTGACCGATCTTGAGACCGGAAGGAAGATCCCGCTTGCGGACGACAGCATTACCTCACTGATCCCGCAGCTCACAAAGACTGCATATTACAATACCGTGAGCATGGGGCAGATGAGCCTCAGATGCTCGGAGGATTTTGCGGGCGAGGTCAGGAACCATATCACAAATCTTGCCACGACGGGCGGATGCAAAGTAAATGTCGAGGGAGCGCTTGCCGAACTTGAGACGCGAAGAAAGGCGCTCGCGGGAGAACTGAAGAAGCTGGATACCGAAGCGATCCGGAACAGACAGAACGAGCTTCTCGAGAAGGAAAAAGAGGCGTCGGAGCTGGCCGAAAAGCGCAAAGCAAATCTCGAACAGGCAAAACCGCTGAGGGAAGAGATCGAGAGGCTTAAGAGCGAACTGCCGGAGACCGGAGGGCTGAGAGCCGAATGGGAACAGGCCCGGGCGGAGGCCGACGCGGCGCTTGACGCGCTTCTCAAAGCCGAGAAAAAGGAACGCGAAAGAAATACCGGAGCAGGTGAAGACGGGCGCGAAAAGGAACAGGAAAAGTTGCGCGCCGTAAAGAGAAAGAAACTGGCAGGAACGGGAATGGGCCTGCTGGCGGCCGGAGGACTCCTCTGTGTGGCCGGGAACGGGCGGTCTGCCTTGCTTATCGGCGCGGGAGTCGTGCTGCTGATGGTTTCGCTCATTGTACTGTT
>CAMZAI010000152.1 GCA_947304065.1 uncultured Clostridia bacterium
TCGATCTCATCGGGCGAGATGCCGACTGTGATCTTGCCTTTTATAACCGCAACGGTAGCGGGAACGCATCCGTTCTCTCTTACTATCTTCTCAACGTTGAGCGCGGTCTCCACATTCTTCGGATAAGGCATACCGTGCGATATGATCGTCGATTCAAGTGCCACTACGGGCTTGTTTGCGGCAAGTGCCGCCTTTACTTCGTCTGATACTACAAGAAAATCTTCCAATTTCATAATGTTTCTCCTAATTATCCTATATCTTAATTTTTCATCAGTTTGAGAAGCAGCTCCTCATTGATGTCGGGGCATACGGTGTCTTTTGAATTGCCGCAGACACTGGCCGCGCATACTCCTGCTTTCGCCATCTGCTCAACCGTTCCGCCTTCAAGATACTGCCAGATAACGGCCGCCACAAAGGCGTCGCCGCATCCGGAGGCGTTGACCAGCGGATACTGTGAACAAATAGGCATTATACCGCATTTTTCGCCGTCCGAGAAGAAGCATCCGTTCTCGGCTAGCGAGATAAATACATACTTTACGCCGAGGCTGTGATAAAAATCGGCGTTCTGCTTCAGGGCCAGATCGTTCTCGGCCTTGATGCCTGTCATGAATTCGCTCTCGAATACATTGGGCTTGATAATGGTGAAGCGGCCTATGATGTTCTGGAGCTTGAGTGCCTTGATCATCGAAACGGGATCGACCGCAAGCGGTACAGTGCAGTTCTCCGAAAGGAATCTCAGCACATTCGCGGGCATATTGGTATCGCATACCGCAATGTCGCAGGAATTGATGAAGTCGATCTGTGAACGGATGAAGTCTATCGTCATGCGGTCGCAGATCTTCATGTCATTGATAGCCACCAGCATGTCCTTGTTGTTGCTGTTAACGCTGATGTAAGTGGAGCACGAAGCTCCGGGTATGATCATCGAATGGGAAAAACCGATACCTACCTTTTTGCCTGCCTCTACGATCTGTCTTGAGAAGTCATCCTCCGCAAGAGTCGTTATCATTTCGGTCTTATACCCAAGATGACAAAGGTTTTCCGCGATATTCCTGCCGACTCCTCCGAAGGAAATATTGACGTTTCCGGGGTTGGAATCATGCAGTACCGGCTGTACGTCGGAAGTACCGCAGATATCGATGTTTACGGCACCGATGATAGCAATTGTTTTTTTACTCATACAACATAATCCTTATAAATACATATTTCGCCACTATAGTAAAGTATTATACTGTATCGCGATTTCAGGTGCAAGAATTATGGTAAGAATTCACACAATATTCATAAAAGAAAAATAAGGAGTATCGCGATGCGATACTCCACAGGATTTCAGTCTTTAATTACAGAGTATTAACAGCCTTCTGAAGATTGGAGATCTTACGTGCAACTGTGTTCTTGTGGTATACTCCCTTAGCAGCGGACTTATCAAGATACTGGGCAGCCTCCTTGAAAGCAGCCTTCGCATCATCCTTGTTGCCGGCAGCCACAGCAGCAAGAACCTTCTTTGATAAGGTCTTAGCCTTAGACTTGATCATCTTATTTCTTAAGGTCTTAGTCTCGATAACCTTGATTCTCTTCTTTGCAGATTTGATGTTTGCCATGTTTAGTTTTCACCTCCCGAACGCGAATTTCTTATTTGATGACGAATGAATGATGAATCCGGACACGGACGCTTCATCAAACACATACGAAGATATAATATCCATTTGACTGTGAAATGTCAACAATAAATTTATGCTCTGAGCGTGATCCGGTACTTAGCATTAAGATCAGCCAGTATCTTCTCTACCGCTTCATCGATATCCTTATCGGTAAGCTCGGTATCCGCAGGAGTGAATACCAGCGAGAACGCCATGCTCTTCTTGTCTGACCCAAGCTGCTCGCCCTCGTAGATATCGAACAGAGTGATCGAAGTTACACGGTCGCAGGAAGCCTTTACTGAATCCTCGATCTGAGCGCAGGTTATCTTCTTGTCCATTACGAAGCAGAGGTCTCTCTTCTGCTCGGGGAACTTCGGAAGAGGCGTGAATGTGCGCTTCTTGCCGTAGTACTTCGACAGGGCCTTAAGGTCGATCTCAGCGATGTATGCGGGAACGCGCATGTCTGTCTCATCCTGGATCTCGTACAGGATCTGACCGAGATATCCGACTTCCTCGCCGTCACAGAGTACAGCTGCCGTCCTGTAAGGATGCAGGAAGGACTTTGTCGAAGCCTCGTATCTGAAGCTGATGTCCAGCGCGTCGGCAACGACGTCAACGATACCCTTCAGAGTAAAGAAATTCTCATTCTCTCCGAAGATACCGACGCATATCGTCTCTCTCTCATCGGGATAATCCGTAAGAGGAAGGTCCTTTGCGATGAATCTGTTGCCCAGCTCGTAGATGCGGCCGGAAAGGATGCCTCTCTTCTGGTTTCTGGCGATCGCTGCGATCATCTGAGGCGCGAGTGTCGTACGCATCAGCGAAAGATCGATATTGATCGGGTTCATGAGTTTGATCGCGTGACGCTCGGGCGCATCCTCGGGAAGTCTCAAAAGATCGAGATCCGAGGGCGAGAAGAACGAATAATGGATGCCTTCGTATACGCCTGCGGCGCAGAGAGCGTTCTTGACCTTGAGCTCCGATTTCTGTCTTAAATTGTTGCCGCCGCTGGTAACCTGAGCGGTAGGGATGAATGTAGGCGTAATATGATCGTAGCCGTATTCACGGATAACCTCCTCCGCTACATCCTGATAGCTCTCCATATCGGTGCGGTATGCGGGGATCCGGATCGTGAGCGTATCGCCGTTCAGTACGGGATCGAAATTCAGGTTCTTTAAGATCCTTACGATATCCGCATCCGGAACCTTAATACCGAGCACGGAATTAACCTTTTCCACACTTACGGTCAGCTCCTTAGGCTCTACGGAGTTGCCCGAATTTATGTCGAAATGAGTCGACGAGATGCTGCCGCAGCCGAGCTCTTCAACAAGATGCAGGGCGCGCTTCATTGCCATAACGGTCGAATACTCGTCCACACCCTTGGAGAAGCGTGCGCTCGAATCGGAAACCTGACCGAGAGATCTCGAGCTCTTTCTGATATTGTCGCATGCAAATGTCGCAGCCTCGAACATGACCGCAGCGGTCGTATCGAGGATCTCGGAATTGAGACCGCCCATGATACCCGCTAAAGCAACAGGCTTCTTTCCGTCGCAAATAACGAGATTCTCGTGATTTAAGGTGAATTCCTTCTCATCGAGAGTCACGATCTTCTCACCGTCGCCTGCGCATCTTACATAGATCGCGTTGCCCTCAAGATAAGCGAAATCAAAAGCGTGCATCGGCTGACCGAGCTCTTTTAAAACGTAGTTGGTGATATCGACCATATTTGAGATGGCCGAGCAGCCTACGAGCGCCAGTCTCCTCCTCATCCACTGAGGCGAAGGAGCTATCTTTACGTTCGAAACGTAATGTCCGATGTATCTGGGGCAGATCTCGGGCGCATCCACGGTGATATTGAAATCGATCTTCTCTCCCGACTCATGATAATCGAGCGCAGGCTCCTTTAAAGGCAGCTCGAGAATAGCGGCAACCTCTCTTGCGAGACCGAAAATGCTCTGGCAGTCGGGTCTGTTCGCGGTGATCGATACATCGAAGATCCAGTCGTCCAGTCCGAGGATCGGCTTGATATCGGCACCCACGGTGCAGTCATCGGGCAGTTCCAGCAGTCCGTTATATCCGGCGCCGGGATACATATCCTCGGAAACTCCGAGCTCGGTTCCCGAGCAGAGCATACCGAACGAATCATAGCCGCGGAGCTTGCCTGCATTGATGGTCATAACGCCTTCAACTGTCTTATGATCCTTTGCTGTAGCGTAAACGGTAGCTCCCACTAACGCTACGGGGAATTTTTTGCCGGCGCGTACATTATCGGCGCCGCAGCAGATCTGAACCACGCCGTTCACGCCTGTATCAACGTTGCAGACATGAAGATGCGTGCCTTCGATGGGCTCACAGGTCTGAACGAGACCAACAACCACTTTGCTGATGTCTTTTCCGACCTCATATTTTTCCTCAACCTCGAAACCGCATGAGAACAGCTTCTCTTCGAGAACATCGGGGCTGACATTTATATCAACATAATCTTTTAACCAACTGAGCGGTACTAACATATAAACATCCCCCTTTCCTTAATCATCGATCTGTCCGAGTACGCGAAGATCCGACTCAAACAGTAATTTGATATTGTTAATGCCGTATTTAAGCATTGCGATACGGTCGATACCGATACCGAACGCGATACCGCTGTAAACATTGCTGTCAATACCGCAGCCTTCAAGCACCTTTTTGTTTACTACGCCTGCGCCGAGAACCTCGATCCAGCCGGTATGCTTGCACAGAGGGCAGCCTTTTCCGTGACACTGGAAGCAGCTTACGTCAACCTCAACAGAGGGCTCGGTGAACGGGAAGTAAGAGGGTCTGAGCCTGGTGTGAACGCCTTCTCCGAAGATCTTCTCAACGAATACGTCGAGCATTCCCTGAAGGTCGCAGAGGCTGATGCCCTTATCTACGACGAGGCCTTCCATCTGGGTGAACATCGGCGAATGTGTCGCGTCATCGTCCGAACGGAATACCTTACCGGGAGAAATGATCTTGATCGGAGGCTTCTGGGTCTCCATAACATGGATCTGGCCTGCGGAAGTCTGGGTCCTGAGCAGGAACTGGGGGCTTAAGTAGAAAGTATCCTGCATGTCGCGCGCGGGATGATCCTGAGGGATATTGAGCGCGGTAAAATTGTAATAATCCGTCTCGATCTCGGTTCCCTCGAAGATCTGGAAGCCCATCGAACCGAAGATATCGACTATCTGGTTGCGTACCTGTGTATTGGGATGAAGATTTCCCTTCGCGGGCTTAACCGCGGGAAGAGTCACGTCGATGCTCTCGCTCTCGTATCTCTTCTTCATCTCGGCTTCTTTAAGTCTGGCGTCAGCCGCGTCGAACTGCGACTGCGCCCAGTTCTTGATCTCGTTGACCTTTTTGCCGTATTCGGCCTTGAGCTCATTCGGGATCTTTCCCATTTCCTTCATCAGCGAACCGATCTGACCGTTTTTCGCGTCCATCAGGGTCTTGCGGTACTCGTAGACTGCCTTGGAACTCGTGATGTCTTTAAGCTGGCTCGTGATCTCATCCTTTATGGCAATAAGCTTTGAGCTTAATTCGTTAAGATCTGCCATAATCTTTCCTCCCTTTGGTTTTGATTTATTCTTCTTCAAGCTTCAGAACACTCATGAATGCGTTCTGAGGAATTTCAACGCTGCCGAAGGTCCTCATTCTCTTCTTGCCTTCTTTTTGCTTCTCAAGAAGCTTCTTCTTACGCGTGATATCGCCGCCGTAGCACTTTGCCAGAACGTCCTTGCGCATAGCCTTAACGGTCTCACGCGCTATGATCTTGCTGCCGATCGCAGCCTGGATCGGGATCTCGAAAAGCTGGCGGGGAATGTTGTCCTTCAGCTTTTCGCACATCTTTCTCGCACGCTCGTAAGCGCCTTCCTCGTGGATGATAAAGCTCAGCGCGTCGACCTCCTCACGGTTTACGAGGATATCGAGCTTAACGAGCTTTGAAGGAACATAGCCCTTAAACTCGTAGTCAAAAGAAGCATAACCTCTCGAGCGGCTCTTCAGCGCATCGAAGAAATCGTATATGATCTCGTTGAGCGGCAGCTCATATTTTAGCATGGCGCGTGACTGCTCCATATATTCGATGCTCTTGTAAATGCCGCGTCTTTCCTGACATAAGCTCATGATCGCGCCGATAAACTCGGTCGTAACCATGATCTGCGCATCCACGAAGGGCTCCTCCATATGCTCTATCTCTGCGGGATCGGGCATATTCGTGGGGTTCGTCAGGTCTATGACTTCGCCGTTTGTCTTGTATATCTTATATATTACGCTCGGCGCGGTCGTAATGAGGTCCAGATTGTATTCACGTTCGAGTCGCTCCTGTATTATTTCCAAATGCAGGAGCCCCAGAAAGCCGCATCTGAAGCCGAAGCCCAGGGCTACGGAAGTTTCGGGCTCAAACTGAAGCGAAGCGTCGTTCAGCTGAAGCTTTTCCAGCGCGTCGCGAAGATCCGGGTACTTCGAGCCGTCCGCGGTGTACATGCCGCAGTAAACCATCGGAAGTACTTTTTTATATCCGGGAAGCGCCTGTTTGCAGGGATTGTTCGCGTCGGTAACGGTATCTCCGACACGCGTGTCCTTAACATTTTTGAGTGAAGCCGTAATATAGCCTACCATGCCGGCAGAAAGCTCGTCGCAGGGGATAAACTGTCCGGGACCGAATATACCGATCTCGACTACATCCGCCTCTGCTCCGGTCGCCATCATTTTGATCCTGGTATTGCGTGTAAGCGTGCCCTCTTTGACTCTTACAAACACGATAACACCCTTGTAAGGGTCATATACCGAATCAAATATGAGGCACTGGAGCGGGCCGTTCGGATCGCCGTCGGGCGCGGGGATCTTTTTAACGATAGCCTCGAGCACGTCCTCGATATTTACGCCGTTCTTCGCCGATATCTGAGGCGCGTCCTGAGCCTCGATGCCGATCACGTCCTCGATC
>CAMZAI010000153.1 GCA_947304065.1 uncultured Clostridia bacterium
CGATAAGCGAATGCCCTCGGCAGCAAGCTCGCTTGCTGGACGAGGGCTGAGTGAAAAATGAAAAAATCAGCTTGTAGGAGAAACCTTCGAGTCGATATGCATTCCCATTCCCGCGGTATGAGCGGAAACTTCGGAAGCAAGGAAGAGAACTGCGTCCGCAACCTCTTCGGGCTTCGCATAACGCTTGTCCATTGCGTAGGTTCCTGCGATGGCTGCCATAGCCTGCTCGTGAGTCATCGAATCGCCGAAGAAATCCTTCTCGATGCGGAGCATCATGGGAGTATCTACGGGGCCGGGGCAGATGTAGTTTACATGAACGCCTACGGGACCGAGCTCCATTGCGATGCACTTGGTAAGGCCTGCAACGGCGTACTTTGAAGAAACGTAAGCGCTGTTGCCTGCTGTGGGCTCATAAGCTGCAGCGGAAGCGATAACAACGATCGAACCGGACTGCTTCTCGATAAGAGTGGGAGCTGCATACTTCATAAGGAGCATAACAGAGAATACGTTGAGCATATAGGTCTGCTCGAACAGATCGAGAGTCATGTCCTGAACGGGATGCGACTTGCCTTCGTAACCTGCGTTGGGGATAACGATATCAAGTGTGCCGAACTTTGCCTTTGCATCGTCTACGAGCTTCTTGATATCTTCTTCTTTGTTCATGTCAGCAACAAATCCGGCAACCTGTCCGGGAGCTGCGTTAAGTGTGGGGATAAGATCGTCGATCTTTGCCTGGCTGGTCGAAGAGAAAGCAACCTTCGAGCCCTCTGCGAGGAAAGCCTTAACGATGGCGGTTCCGATTCCGCCTGTACCGCCTGTTACAAGAACTACTTTGTCTTTGAGTTTAAGATCCATAATAGAATAATCTCCTTCCTTTTCTACTGTTCCACCATAAATATGCTATACGTATCGATACATCCAATATCGATTGCTGCTGGTTGTATTCTATAGCCAAATTTATGATTTGTCAAATAATTTTTTTCTGCTTGAGGGCGAATGAAGGGATATGCTATATTTTTATGTGGAAAGTAAAGAATCCCCGCATGTAAGGGAATGAAAAGGAGGAGGGCTGCTTTCGCGGCCGATAAAAAGATGAAGGAATACACACCCGTTAAGTCCGGAAAGGTCAGGGAGATCTACGATCTCGGAGACAAAATGATCCTTGTGGCGTCGGACAGGATCAGCTGCTTTGACGTGATCCTGCATAATGTCATCAAGGGCAAGGGAAATGTGCTCACACAGATGTCGAAGTTCTGGTTCGATCTTACGGAGGATATCGTGCCCAACCACATGATCTCCACAGATCCCTCGGATATGCCCGAGTTCTTCGGGACCGAAGAGTTCGCCGGCAAGTGCATGCTCGTTAAAAAGCTTCGCATGCTGCCCGTTGAATGCATCGTGAGAGGCTATATCTCGGGTTCGGGCTGGAAGAGCTACAAGGAAGATCAGACCGTGTGCGGCATCAAGCTCCCCGCAGGCCTTAAGGAGTCCGATAAGCTGCCCGAGCCTATTTTCACGCCTTCCACAAAGGAAGAGCTCGGAGACCACGATATCAATATTTCCTACGAGCAGTGCATAGAGCACCTCGAGAAGTATTATCCCGGAAAGGGAAAGGAATATGCGGAGAAGATCCGCGATTATACTATCGCAATTTATAAGAAATGCGCCGATTACGCTCTCACAAAGGGCATTATCATAGCGGATACAAAGTTTGAGTTCGGTCTCGACGAGAATGACAATATCGTAGTCGGTGATGAGATGCTGACTCCCGATTCATCGAGATTCTGGCCCGCGGACAAGTACGAGCCCGGCCACGGACAGCCCTCGTTCGATAAGCAGTTCGCACGCGACTGGCTGCTCGCGAACCCGCATGACGACTGGACTCTGCCCGAGGATGTCGCACAGAAGACGATAGATATCTATCTTAAGGGTTATGAACTGATCACAGGAAAGAAGCTGGATTGTTAATGGAGAAACTTGGAAAGGCACTTATAGCGATGAGCGGCGGCGTGGATTCGTCCGTCGCTGCGAAGCTTACGCAGGAGCAGGGGTACGAGTGCATCGGATGCATGATGAAGCTCTACGACATTACCGACGACGAGGCGGATACGGCCTCGCGTACATGCTGTTCCGTCGACGACGCTGACGACGCGCGCAATGTCGCGTACCGGCTCGGGATGCCTTTTTACGTATTTAATTTCAAAGATGAGTTTAAAAAGAAGGTCATAGACCGCTTTACGGAGAGCTATCTGAAAGGGACCACGCCCAACCCCTGCATAGAGTGCAACCGCTATCTGAAGTTTGAACGGCTCTATCAGCGGGCGCTGGAGCTGGGCTGCGACAAGATCGTGACCGGCCATTACGCAAGGATAGAGTATAACGGGGAAAGGTACCTCTTAAAGAAGGGACTCGACGCGTCGAAGGATCAGAGCTATGTGCTGTTCAGGCTCACACAGGAGCTGCTCGCGCATACGCTGTTCCCGCTCGGGGAACTGAGCAAGGAGGATTCGCGAAAGATCGCCGCGGAGAACGGTTTCGTGAATGCGGCGAAGCCCGACAGCCAGGATATCTGCTTTGTCCCCGATGGAGATTACGCGGCCGTGATAGAGCGGTATACGGGCGTAAAAGTACCTGAAGGCGATTTTGTCGATATGTCGGGAAAGGTGCTCGGACGCCACAAGGGCATCATCCATTATACGATCGGACAGCGCAGGGGCCTTGGGATCTCCGCGGCGGAACCGCTGTACGTCGTTGCGATCGATGTGCCGGAGAATAAAGTGATACTGGGGCCAGATGAGGCGCTCTTTACTAAAGAAGTCAGGACAGAAGACTTCAACTGGATCCCGGGAGGGGAGATACCGCGGGAATTCAGGTGCTCCGCGAAGATCCGCTACCACCACAGGGAGCAGCCCGGAACGCTGTATTCAGGGGACGACGGTACCGGCCGGTTCATTTTCGACGAGCCGCAGCGCGCGATCACGCCCGGGCAGTCACTCGTTCTGTATAACGGGGACGAGGTGCTCGGCGGCGGAATGATAGTGTGAACATCCAAAAAGTTTATTATTTGTTTACAGGCTGTTTATTGACTTTATACGCACCGGATATTATCATTCTAATACAAAGTTGCTTATTGTCTGATCACAGAGAGCGCATTTGCGCAGAATGGAGTGAATTATGGAGATACAGCTTACAAACGATAATTTCAAAGAGAAGGTTATGAATTCGCAGATCCCCGTGCTGGTGGATTTCTGGGCACCCTGGTGCGGTCCCTGCAAGATGCTCGGACCCGAGCTTGAGAAGCTGGCAGAGGAGCACGACGGCGAACTGATCGTGGGCAAGGTAAATATCGACGACGAAGAAGATCTTGCCGCGGAATACAAGATCATGAGCATTCCTACAATGCTCGTGTTCAAGAACGGAGTCCAGGTTGCGAAGAAGGTCGGATACGCACCCAGAGCAGAGGTGCTCGAGCTTATTCAGAACTCCTGAAGCATTAGATGATCAATGTATGACAGAGGCCGGAGAGACGATCTCCGGCCTTTCTTTCATTATTTTCTGGAAACGTTTCCAAAAAATGATTGAAAACGTTTCCGACCTCTGTTATGATAGGTTCGTAAAGGGCTTTTACGCCCACAGGACGGATATGAAAACAAGGGGGATATGTATGACTGCAAGGATTAAACGGATTGCTGCGGGATTGATCGCGCTCATGATGACGGCAGCGCTCTTCGTCGGTATTCTTCCGATGGGAACGACGCCCGTGAAGGCGGCGGACGGACCGGTCATCAGACTGCATTATCATCGCCCGGACGGCAATTACGACGGCTGGGACGTATGGTTCTGGGAACTCGGCAAAGAAGGCGCGGGTTATGCTTTTTCGGACGTGAACGGCGAGAAGGTGGCGACATTCCAGGCTTCTGCCGGAACCACTTCGGTAGGCTTTATCGTAAGGACCGAGAGCTGGTCAAAGGATGTCAATGAGGACCAGTTCATCGACATTGCCGAGCTTGTGACCGGATCGGTCGACATTTACGTTGAATCGGGCGTAAAGGGCTACACGAAGGAATATGGCGGCGACGCTGCGGTGGGCATCAAGGTCAAGTCCGTGAAATACAACATGAGCGGCACGCTGACCGTTGAGATGACCGCGGAGCTCGAGGGAGATCCCGTTCCGATGTTCTCGCTGAAGGGCAAGGACGGAGATATCGGGATCACCGGCATCAATTATGAAGGCAATAAGATCTACACTTTTTCTATCGATAAGGAGCTGGACGTGTACGGAAAGGGCTATTATCTGAATTACGACGGAAATGATTACGCGGTAACGCTTCCCGTGGTCTTCTCGACCGATGAGTTCGAAGCACAGTACACATACACCGGGAACGATCTCGGAGCGGTATGGAGCGCGGACGGCACGACCTTTAGGGTATGGGCTCCCACGGCCGCGGAGGTGAGCGTAAACCTCTACAAGTCGGGAACGGACGGTACCGACGATCTGATCAAAACGGTTCCGATGACCGCAGATGTGAACGGAACCTGGACCGTAAAGGTCAGCGAGAACCTGAACGGAACTTATTATACTTATTCGGCGCTCGTGGACGGAGAGCTCCGCGAGGCCTGCGATCCCTATGCGAGAACGACCGGAGCGAACGGCAAGAGAGCAATGGTCATCGACCTTGATTCGACCGATCCCGAGGGCTGGGATAAGGATTCCAATCCTCACGCGGGAGAGGGCATTAACGATGCGATCATCTACGAAGCGCACATCAGGGATCTGACGATCAACGGTGAAGCGAATGTAAAGAACAAGGGCAAATACCTCGGACTTACAGAGACCGGCACAAAGACGCTGAACGGCAAGGCGACCGTTGTGGACCACATGGTCGAGCTCGGCATCACGCACCTGCATCTGCTCCCTGTATATGATTTCGGTTCGGTTGACGAGACCTCCGCGATCAATAAATACAACTGGGGTTACGATCCCGTGAATTACAACGTTCCCGAGGGTTCGTACTCGACCGATCCTTACAACGGAGAGGTTCGCGTGAAGGAATTCAAGCAGATGGTACAGGCCCTGCACAACAGGGGCATCAGCGTCGTAATGGACGTGGTTTACAACCATGTATACAGCGCGGGCGATTTCTGCTTCAACAAGCTGGTTCCCGGGTATTTCTCGAGAATGAAGGACGGCGTATATTCGAACGGTTCCGGCTGCGGCAACGATACGGCTTCGGAGCGCTCGATGGTACGCAAGTATATCGTGGATTCGGTTCTTTACTGGGCTGACGAATACCACATTGACGGCTTCAGATTCGACCTTGTCGGACTGCTCGATGTGGATACGGTGAATGAGATCGTGAGCACCGTACATGCGACTCATCCCGATGTGATCTTCTACGGCGAGGGCTGGAGCCTTACGACCAATGTAACAAAGGACAACGTGGAGCTTGCGACTCAACCGAACAGTAAGCTTACGCCCGGCTTCGCGTACTTCAACGATACTATAAGAGACGCCTTAAAGGGCAGCGTATTCAATACAGCATCAGGCTTTGTTTCGGGTGCTGCGGGCAATGAGAGCAAGATCCAGAGATGCTTCATCGGTCTCGACACATGGTGCACGACGCCCGCCCAGACCATTAACTACGCATCCTGCCACGACAACAACACTCTGTTTGACAGACTGAGGATATCCAACAGGGACGACGATGAGGAGACCATCATCAAGATGAACAACCTCGCTGCGGCGATCTATCTGACCGCCGAGGGCGTGCCTTTCATGTCGGCCGGCGAGGAGATGCTCAGGACAAAGACGAACAAGGACGGAAGCTACAACGAGAACAGCTACAACGCAGGCGATACAGTAAACTCGATCAAGTGGGCAACGCTTGAGGAGCAGAAGTACGCCGATGTATTTGAGTATTACAAGGGTCTGATCGCATTCAGAAAGGCACATCCTTCACTCAGACTCGACAATGCGGCGGACGTTGAGGCAAAGGTTTCGACGCTCAAAGAGATCAATGATCATTCGGCAGCTTTCAACGTTAAGTGCGGCCAGCCCGGCGAGACGGTAGAAGAGATGTATCTGTTCTTCAACGCGAATAAGGAGACCATAAAGTATACGCTTCCTGCGGGCGACTGGGATGTATATATCAACGGACAGAAGGCCGGGACCGAGGTTCTCTCGACAGTATCCGGCGAGATCACGATAGAGCCGCTCTCGGCGCTGGTAGTTGCAAAGACGATCCCCGGCGCTGCATCCAAGGATACCGGTGATACAGACAATACGGACAGCGGCAATACTTCGGCTCCGGCCGATGACAAGCCCGCTGAAGGCAATACTCCGGCAAAGTCTAATACAAGAGCTCATGTGGTGATCGGAGTGGTCTGCGCCGCAACCATGGCGGCAGTTATCGTGCTTGCGCGCAGAAGTAAGAAAAAGAAGAAGCAGCTGTGATACGACAGCGGAAAGCTATAAGAGCCACAATGAAAACGGTGCCTGTCACCGAAAAATAAAAAACACCGGGAAAGCGGAACTTTCCCGGCGTTTTTGTTTGTGCGATAAGCGAATGCCCTCGGCA
>CAMZAI010000154.1 GCA_947304065.1 uncultured Clostridia bacterium
ATGACGAATAAGGGAATCGAACCCTTGTTTCCGCCGTGAGAGGGCGGCGTCTTAGCCGCTTGACCAATTCGCCATTCACATTGCTTTCGCTCTCGCGTCAGCAATATGTATCTTACTACAGACGCAGAAAAAATGCAAGCACTTTTTTATAAAATCCGTGTGCGTCTTTTCTGCCTTTTTCGGATTGTTTTCAGACTACTTAAAGCATCGCATCTCCGAAGAAGCTCGCCAGAGAAATCTGGTCCGATTCCGGAAGGTCCTTGAAAATATTCATGTCCTTCATTACCTGCAGTACGCCGTCGCCTACCTTACAGCGCTTCTTGAAATCTTCCTGCGACGTAAACTTTGTCCTTGCCGCCACATCGTAGATCTGCTCCGCGGCCTTCTCGCCGAGACCGGCGATAGAGCTCAGCGAAGGCATGAGCATTCCGTCAATGATCTGGAAATGACGCGCCTTGGCCCTGTAAATATCGATAGGCGTGAATTTAAAGCCTCTCGCATAGAACTCGAGAACGGAGCGCATGTCGTCGTACTCGCCCTCTTCTTTCGCCGTAATAGTGCCTTCGGCTTTTTTGCGCTTCAGGGCCTTCATACACTCGATCAGATGCTCTTTGCCGCCGCACATCTTCGCATAGTCGAAATCGGCCGCTCTGATGCTGAAATAAGCCGCATAGTAAGCCAGCGGATAATATATCTTGAAGTACGCGATACGGAAAGCCATCATCATGTAAGCGCAGGCGTGTGCCTTCGGGAACATGTACTTGATCTTCTTGCAGGAATCGATATACCACTGCGGAACCTCGTGGTCGATCATCGCCTGCTCCATGTCGGGATTCAGTCCTTTGCCCTTACGGACGGACTCCATGGTCTTGAACGCCAGGCCGGGCTCGAGTCCCTTCGAGATCAGATAGATCATGATATCGTCACGCGTACATATCGCGGTGGACAGCGTACAGTCGCCGTTCTGGATATAGTACTGCGCGTTGTTCAGCCAAACGTCGGTACCGTGGGACAGTCCGGCGATCTTTACCATGTCGGAGAAACAGGACGGTTTCGTATCCTTAAGCATCTGCATAACAAAATCCGTGCCCAGCTCGGGAAGTCCGAGGCTTCCCAGTTCCACATCGTCAATGTCCGCGGGCTTTACTCCGAGCGCCTCGCAGGACTTAAAGAGCGAAATGACTCCCGGATCGTCCATGGGTATCGTCTTCGCGTCCAGACCTGTCAGGTCCTCAAGCATACGGATCATCGTCGGATCATCGTGTCCGAGGATATCGAGCTTTAACAGGTTATGGTCGATCGAATGGTAATCGAAATGAGTGGTGACCGTCAGGGTCTCCATATCGTTCGCAGGGTGCTGCACGGGCGTGAAGGAATATATATTCTCGCCCACCGGCAGAACTACGATCCCGCCGGGATGCTGGCCGGTCGTACGGCGTATGCCTACGCAGCCCGCGGCGATCCTCTCCTTTTCTACCACGCGGTGCCTGATGCCGTGCTCCTCATCATATTTCGAAACATATCCGAACGCGGTCTTGTCGGCCAGCGCGCCGATAGTTCCGGCTCGGAAGGTCTGCCCGTAACCGAAGATAACTTCCGTATAGTCATGAGCCTTCGACTGATACTCACCGGAGAAATTCAGGTCGATATCGGGCTCCTTGTCGCCATAGAATCCAAGGAACGTCTCGAAAGGAATATTATGTCCTTCCTTGGTCAGCGGCTCACCGCATACGGGGCATACGGCGTCGGGCATATCGCAGCCGGACTTCGCCTCGTATTCCTTGCAGACATCGGAGTCAAAATCGCTGTAATGGCACTTTTTGCAGTAATAATGCGGCGGCAGCGGATTGATCTCGGTAATACCGGACATGGTCGCCGCAAATGACGAGCCTACCGAGCCACGTGATCCTACCAGATATCCGTCCTCGTTCGACTTCCACACCAGCTTCTGCGCGATGATGTACATAACCGCGAAACCGTTCTTGATAATGGATTTCAGCTCGTGCTCAAGTCTGTCGCTGACGGGCTTCGGAAGCTCGGGTCCGTAGAGCTCGTGCGCCCTTCTCTCGCAGATCTGGCGCAGTGTCTTGTCCGAATCCTCAATGACCGGAGGCGCCTTGTCCGGACGTACGGGCGTAATATATTCGATCATGTCGAATATCCTGTTCGGATTCTCGACCACGACCTCATAAGCCTTTTCCTTGCCGAGAAATGCGCATTCTTCGAGCATCTCCTCGGTTGTATGCAGATACAGGGGCGCCTGTTTGTCGGCGTCCTTGAAACCTTTCGCGGACATGATGATGCGGCGGTAAACCTCATCCTCAGGATTAAGATAATGCACGTCGCAGGTCGCGATACACATCTTCCCGTCCCTGTCGGCAAGTTCGGAAATGCGCTTGTTTATACGCTTTAAGTCCGCTTCCGTCTCGATATTCGGAAAATCCTCATCGAGCAGCATGAACGCGTTGTTGCCGATCTGCTGGATCTCGTAATAATCGTAGAACGAAGCGATCCTGTCGATCTCCTCTTCGGGCTTTTCATTGACGATCGCGCGGTACAGCTCACCCGCTTCGCACGCCGAGCCCACGATTATGCCCTCTCTGTACTTGCGCAGCAGGCTCTTCGGGATCCTGGGCCATCTGCCGAAATAAGTCAGATGCGATTCGGAGACCAGTCTGTACAGATTGATCCTTCCGACATCGTTCTTGCAGAGAAGAATGATGTGGTGCGACGGCATCTTTCTGATATCCTCAACGGAATACTTTCCGTCAGGGCCCTTTGTATATGTCTTGTTCTTGTACTCAACCGAATCGACTTCATCGTCGACGATATAGCCTTCGCAGCCGTATATGACCTTAAACTCCTTCGCGCGCTGCTGGTCCTCGGGAGTCTTGAAATTCTTCGGATTGGTCAGCCAATGATACGCCACGGGGAATGACTGCACCACACCGTGGTCGGTGATCGCGACACCCTTATGTCCCCATTTGAACGCAGTCTTAACAAGGTCGCCCGCATCGATGACTCCGTCCATATCGCTCATGTTCGTATGTGCGTGGAGCTCAATGCGCTTGACCGGCGCGTTATCCATTCTTTTTACGCGGAAATCGGATATATTCTTGATACCGGTGATCTTGCCGATGACCATGTCCCCGTACCAGGGATCCTTCGGCCAGGTATCGGTCTCTGCTATGCCCTTGATCTTTAAGAACTTACCCTCTTTGAGCATGGGCGGAACCGTCTCTTTGTCGTCGTCGGACAGGAAAATCTTCGCTCCGATGGTATCGGTAAAATCGGTAATGCTGACCGTGACCATGAGCTTGCCTGTCTTGGTCTCGCGGTCCTCATAGCGCAGGACCATGCCCTGGATCACCACTTCTCCGGGCTCGTTGCTGATCTCGGAGATCTTAATGGGATCTCCCTCGCACTCGCGTCCGTAGAATACATCGGGATCATCCGATACGATCTTCTTTTTGAAGCCCGATCTGAACTTGTCGTAAGCGCCCTTACGTCCTTCGCCGCCTTTACCGAAGTCTTTGCCGTCTCCGCTCTTGCGTGCAGCGCCTTTCGAAGCAGCCGCACCGCTGTCCTTTGACTTATCGCCGCCGGATTTCTTCTCACTCGCCGCAGCACTGCCTGTGGCAGCGCCCGCATCCGCAGCAGCCTCCGCCTGTCTTTCTGCCGCACTGTCGCCGAGACTTCCCCCGCCCTCGATGTTCTGCGCCGCGGAATCCTCAACCGCGCTGCCCAAGAAGCCGGTCATGTACTCTTCTTCCGGCTCGCGCTCCTTAACCTCGTGGTAGGTGACCTTTATGGCCACATCCAGGCCGAAACGGTCCTTCCACATGGAATTCATCATCGAGACAAGCTGGGGCTCCTTTGCCACGGCAATACCGCCTTCGGGCATATCGATCAGGATCTCTCCGTCCGAAGCGGTAACGCGTGAATTGCGGTAAAGAGTGGCGATAACAGGGCTCTTCAGCGCAAGCTCGTCCTCTATGTATACATGATATTTGTTCCAGATCTCGTCAAAGCTCATGCCCTCCGCGAATGAATAGCGGATGCTCAAGCGCACGTTCTTTCCTGCCTTTGAAAATACCTGGCGATAGAGCGCGTTCTCCATCTCATTGATCGTTTCAAGGCCTATATATGAAGGCGATGCGAGCTTAACACACATGTGATTGTTCGTATTGGACGCAAGGAGCTTCTCCACCTCGACGTCCTCGAACTTCTTCTTAAGCTTCGCATCGACATTAACAGAATAAAAAACTTCAAAAAACCGCATTACTTACACTCCCCGAACCGTTTGAACCATTGCGTCCAGCTGTGCCTTAAGCTCGTCTAAAAGACGATCCTCGGGCACCTTTTTGACTATTTCACCCTTTTTGAAAATGAGACCTTCTCCGTCTCCTCCGGCAATTCCGATATCAGCCTCTCTCGCCTCTCCGGGGCCGTTTACCGCGCAGCCCATGACCGCCACTTTGATCGGCAGATCATAGTGCGAGCAGAGCTCCTCGGCCTTGCCCGCAAGCCCGATAAGATCGATCTTCGTTCTGCCGCAGGTCGGGCACGATACCACATCTATACCGGCTTTGAGCATACCGAGATTGCGCAGGATAAGCCTCGCCGATCTGACCTCCTCTACGGGGTCTGCGGTCAGCGAAACCCTGATCGTGTCTCCTATGCCCTCGTTGAGAATTATGCCGATGCCCATCGCGGATTTGATATTGCCCGCTATGAGTGATCCCGTCTCGGTAATGCCCACATGCAGCGGCAGATCGGTCCTGTCCGCGATCAGCTCGTGAGCCTTTACCGACATCATAACGTCTGAGGACTTGATCGAGATAACGATATCATGGAAATCCATATCCTCGAGCCGCTTTGCCTGTCCGAGCGCGCTCTCCACGAGGCCCTCGGCCGTCACTTTGCCGTATTTTTCAATATACTTCTTCTCAAGCGAGCCGGAATTGACGCCTACCCTGATCGGCACATGGTATTCTTTTGCCTTCTCAACCACAGCTCGAACACGCTCTTCGGATCCGATATTGCCGGGGTTGATCCTGATCTTGTCGGCACCGTTCTCGATAGCGGCTATGGCAAGCCTGTAATCGAAATGGATATCCGCCACGAGCGGGATATGAATGCCGTCTTTGATCGCCCTTAAAGCCTTCGCAGCCTCCATCGTCGGCACGGCGCAGCGTATGATATCGCAGCCTGCCTTCTCAAGCTCAAGTATCTGAGCGATGGTCGCCGCAGCGTCTTCCGTCTTTGTATTGGTCATTGACTGAACAGCGACCGGATTTGAGCCTCCGATCGCCGTTCCGCCGATATTCACTGTTTTTGAATTTCGTCTGTTCATAATCTACCTGAAAAATACATTCCTGATGTCGTTAAAGAATACGAATACCATCAAAGCCATCAGCAGTACGATGCCGATCGCGTGTACCAGACCTTCCTTCTCGGGCGGTACGGGCTTGCCCCTGATCAGCTCAATGATAATGAATACGAGCCTTCCGCCGTCCAGCGCAGGGATCGGGAGCAGATTCATGACTCCGAGGTTCGCGCTGAGCAGGATCGCCCAGTTCATGAGGTTCAGGATCACGTAAAGTATACCGTCGGACTTTGTCTCCTCAACGGTATTCTCAAGCTCCGAAACGATACGCACGGGACCACCGAAATCATCCGCCGAAACCTTGCCCTTAAAGATCTGTCCGAGGCTCTTGTAGGTATTTACGATCCAGTACTTAACCTCAACCGCCGAGTACTTCAGGACTCCCACGGGACCTGTCTTCTCTCTTCCGGCGTAATTGTAGGTAAAGCCGGGAAGATAAGTCTCGGTAAACTCGGGCGTCAGCGCCAATGTCTTTGTCTCCGAACCACGCTGAACGGTAAACCTGATCTCGCTTCCGTCAAGCGGATTCGCCTGGATATAATTGAAGAAATCCTCACCGGAAGCTATCTTGGCATCGTTGATCCCGACTATGACGTCGTCGGCTTTGATACCGGCGCGCTCAAGAACTCCGCCCCTGACCAGACTGCTGATCCTGCAGGGATTCGCGTCGTTCATATAGCTGAAGCCGAGCCTGTACGCACGGTTCAGCTCCGGCGTGAACTCGGTCGTATATTCCTTCCCGTCACGCTCATAGCTTACCTGATAGGACTTGTTCTCAAGTTCACTGAAATTGAAATAAATATACAGCTCGCGTCCGATGGATATACCGTGTCCGTCGAAGTCCGTGATCACATCTCCGGGCTGCAGGCCTGCAGCCTCAACCGGACTGTCCTTTGTGACCGACGTAACAACGCAGGGGTCGTAGCCTACGATCGAGATAACGATCACCGCAAGTACGAACGCCAGTATAAAGTTAAAGA
>CAMZAI010000155.1 GCA_947304065.1 uncultured Clostridia bacterium
ACCTGCGTGGGAAGCTTCTCGAACTGCGGATCGAGATAGTATTTCTGATTATAAGAATTGCTGCCGCAAAGTACCATACGCGACCTCCCGGTTTTATACTACAGTTACTATTCACAGTCCAGCCTTTACACTGATTAACTGTGAATAGTAACTATTCTACCACGTTGCTCATAGTATACATCCCGGCGGGCTTTCCTGCAAGGAAACGCGCCGCATTAACGGCTCCCTTTGCGAAAACAGCCTTCGAATACGCTGTGTGTTTGATCTCGATGACCTCGTCCAGTCCCGCGAAAATGACCTCATGCTCGCCCACGATCGTACCGCCGCGTACAGCGGAAATGCCGATCTCAGCCTTCGGGCGCTTCATGCGTCTTCCCGAACGGTCGTAAACATACTCATACTCTTCCTCAAGCACGGGCTTCATGGCGTCGGCAAGTAAAAGCGCAGTGCCCGAAGGAGCGTCAAGCTTCTGGTTATGATGCTTTTCCACGATCTCGATGTCAAAGCCGTTGTTGCCGAGGATCTTCGCAGCCTCAGCGATCAGCTTCGCCATCGTATTGATGCCCAGGCTCATGTTCGCGGAACGCAGTATCGCAACCTTTTCGGACGCCGCGCTGATCTGCCCGAGCTGTTCGGGCGTATAGCCTGTCGCGCAGAGTACCGCAGCGAGCTTCTTTTCTTCCGCGAGCGCGAGCACTCCGTCAAGCGCTTTCGGTGAGGAGAAATCAATGATCACGTCGGCGGGGATATTGCACTCCGTCGCATCGGAAAATACCGGGAAATCAGCGTCGCCCTGAACGATGTCGACTCCCGCCACTACCTGCATGTCCGCATTTTCATCTACAATGCTGCGTACCACATGACCCATGCGTCCGCTGCATCCGCAAAGTATGATCCTTACCATAAACCGTTCCCTTTCTTATTTAATGATACCGAGTCTGCGCATCTCTGCCGCGAGCAGCTCCGCATGCTCGGGCTCCATGTCTGTCAGAGGCAGACGCATCGGACCTGCCGCAAAACCAAGCAGCTTGCAGGCGGTCTTTACGGGGATGGGGTTAACCTCGCTGAAGAGAAGGTTAACGAGAGGCAGGTACTTAAGCTGAAGCTCGAGAGAGCCCTTTGTATCGCCGTTTAAGAACTTCTCGACGATCAGGTGTGTATCGCGCGGTGCAACATGCGAAAGTACGCTGATAACGCCCTTTCCGCCGTATGCAAGGATCGGGCAGATAGCATTGTCGTCACCCGAGTAAATGTCGAGCTTGTCGCCGCAGAGCATCGCGGTCTGGGCGGTCCAGCCGATATTGCCGGTAGCGTCCTTGACAGCCACGATATTCTCGTAGTTCTCTACAAGATACTGAACTGTCTTGGGCTCGATGTTCACGCCGGTCCTGCCGGGGATATTGTAAAGGATAATGGGAATATTGATCGCCTTCGCGGTCTCACCGAAATGTCTGATCAGGCCCTTCTGGGTAGCCTTATTATAATAAGGTGAAACGAGCAGAACAGCGTCCGCGCCCGCTGCCTCGGCCTGCTGCGAGAGCCAGATGGCGGTCTCGGTGCAGTTTGAGCCGGTTCCCGCGATAACGGGTACTCTCTTGTTTACATGCTTTACAACGAACTTAATGCAGTCAACATGCTCCTCATGGGTCAGGGTCGACGCCTCACCCGTGGTGCCGCATACAACGATCGCATCGGTTCCGTTCTCGATCTGGTAATCAACGAGCCTTCCAAACTCCTCGTAGTTCACCGATCCGTCAGCATTCATGGGAGTGATGATCGCAACAGCAGCTCCCGTAAAAATAGTCTTCTTCATGTTTTTTCCTCCCTGGATAAAAATAGGTTATCTCGCGAGCAAGCTCGCTTATCACGCAAAAAGAGCCGGCCGGAGCCGACTCTAAAGTGCAAGATTATTCCCGCATGGCATCTTTGCGCATGCGCATAAAAATGACTTTAGGTAGCGCTCCATCAGTTCTTGATGACAGTTCGAAAGCTCTTAACAGACGAACCAACCACGATCCCTCAGCGAAGACCGCAATTTCGGCAGATCATCCTTTCACGACTCTTCATCCGTGCGTGACACGTCCGGGCCGCTACTCATAATCAATGCACCTCTACCAATGTTAAGCGGTATGATAGCATACATTTCCGCTGCTGTCAACAGCTTTACGCCACAGTTTCCCGCAAAAGGGCGGGATGTCCGTCGAACGTTTTGGCGGCAGGCATCCCGATGGTTTAATTTCATTATAAAGTGAACTCTTTGAAATGTATATGTGTTTTTGTGCTGTCAATGTTGCAAAAAATGCTGTCGTCCGATCCCGACGCGGTATTATAATCATATTTTCAGATATTATTTCCGAAATAATATTCCAAATAATATATTGACATATTATTTCATAAGTGTTATAAAGTATGTGTCGACCGATATTATTTTCAGAGTAATATCGTATAATATTACCTTAAGAACGAGCATACTAAAAGCCCGGACACTTATCCGGGCAGTGAACAGGAGGTTATTATGGCCAAAAAGAATGAGACCGCAGAAACAGAAAAGAGACCTGTTACGGTCAGAGACCACATTGAACAGGATGCGCAGCATGCACATACGGTCGCAGAACACATTGAAAAGAATGCGAAACACGCACAGCAGAAGCGCACGGCTGTCAACGACGCGCTGCAGTTCCCCGTAGGCGATCAGTTCGAGAAGGATCTCACCGCGATCCTTGAGAGCGATTGTGAGGCGAACGGCGAGACCGTTGTCATCGCCCTGGTTGATTTTGACAATTTCCTGCACATCAATACCGATTTCGGCCGCGATGTCGGCGATAAGGTACTGATCGAGACAGGACTGTACATCCAAAAGAAACTGCCGAAGGACGCAACCGTTTACCGCATCGGCGGAGATGAATTCGGAATTATTTTTAAGGGTGAGACAGAGCGTGAGGACATTTTCCTTTTCCTCAACGACCTGAAGAACGGTTTTGACGTTAAGACTCCCGACGGAGCGGACCAGTCGCTCACGATCGGCATGGCTACCGCATTTGTGGATGCGTCACGCTGCGCAGAGCTTGTAAGAAAGGCGGACGGCGCCCTCTACCGTGCGAAGATCGGCGGCAGGAACCGCGTCGCCATGGCAAAGGAAGAAAAGATGATCCCGAAGACCAGCCATTATACCCAGGACCAGCTCCAGCGCCTTGCGAAGCTCTCAAAGAGAGAAGGCATCGGAGAAGCGATCCTCTTAAGGGAAGCGCTTGACATGCTTCTGAAGAAGTACGACATCTGAATTGATCAGACACCCCCAAAATACACGGGGACGGTTCTTCCGTCTGCAAACTGCGCAGACAGAAGAACCGTCCCCGTGTATTTTCCTTGTCTATATTCACATCATTCGCTTGCGATCACGGTGCAAACCGTAGTATTCACATCCGGGCAGTTCTTGCTGTTGTATACGCACTCATCCGCCTTACGGTATACTTCGTCGAAATTTGTCTTTGCTCCCTGTACTACGATCGCGGCACCGAGGCTCACCGTCGGCTGCATGCCATTCAGCTCGGGGATCACAATTCCGTCGATACGTTCGAGCACTCTCTTTATCAGCTTCTTGCCCTTGCTTTCCTCATTTACGTTCGGAGAGAATACCGCATATTCGTCGCCTCCGAGTCTGAAGATGATATCCTTCTTTCTGAACTCTTCCTTCAGGACATCGGCAATGCCTCTGATAACCTTATCTCCGACATCATGCCCGTAGGTATCGTTTATATGCTTGAACCTGTCGATATCGATGATGCAGAACATACCGCTCATGCCTTCGTCAAGAAGATTCGTGACTTTCTTCTCTCCGCTTCCGCGGTTCAGGATACCGGTCATAATATCGGTCTCCGCGAGAGCTATCAGCTGCTCGCGCTCCTTCGCGCCCGCCACGACATCGTCTACGTTCTTAAAACCGGCCAAAATGCCGAGCGACTTATCCAGAGGATTGATCGGGATATAAGTGAACTGGTAGTAATGTATCTCGCCGTTATCGTGAACGCGGTAACTCGATACATACTCGTTTGTTTCCTTCATTTTCCTGCGCACGGTCTCAAGGCTCATCGCCTTGGTCAGCGCGGGAATATCTTCGGAGTATACGCGGTCGTTGATATACTGCCTGCACAGCACATCGTACGGATAAACCTTCTCGCCGGGGCCTTCCATACCCTTTGTTACATAGCCGTCCAGCTTGAGGATCACAACATTGCCGGTCTGCAGATCGACCTTGAAAACATTGTAATAGTCGCGGCTCAGCGCATTAACAATGCCCAGCTGCTCATACAGATACTGCTTGTCGGCCATATGCCTTCTGACGATCTTGTCGACATCCTTGAAAGCGAGGATAAATTTCTCCGCGCTGTCGGGATCGCCCGCGAGAGCAAACGCCATCTGATGATAGGAAATATGCCCTTCCTCATCGATACGCAGATACTCTATCGTATAGAGTTCTCCGTTCCTGATCTTCTCTTCCACGACCTCGATCCTGCTCATGCGCTCCACATCCTCCGGATGGTCCGCAACATAAGTAGTCACATAAGCTTTGATAAAGGACGGATAGTCCCTGAACCTCGCTGCAAGTCCCAAAAGGCCGCTGACGGTATGCTCTCCGGTGGAACGGTACATTGAGAGCTCGAGCGTCTCACGGTTTACCAGCCAGATGGTATGGTACTCCCTTGCGAGTCCCGTGATGATACCCATGCTGTTCTCAAGCTTCTCATTAAAATCTTCCACCAGCCCCCGCATCTCTTCGGGGTAATCTTTAGGATCGAGGAATGTTTCTTTCAATACAACGCCTGACATTAAACACCTCAAATATTATTTATCGGTTTTACCCTCGGTCTTTCCGAAAAAGTCGGAAAGCTTATTCAGAAGGGTATACTTATCAATAGTTTTCAAAAGATAATCCACGGGCTGAAGATCTATAACAGACAATACGCTCTGTCTGTCGCCGTGACCTGTCAGGAACATGACCGGGATCTGTCCGGTCTCCGAATCCGTCTTCAGCATCTCGAGTACCTGGGGGCCGTTTGCCACAGGCATCTCGTAGTCAAGAAGCACGATATCCGCCTTATTTCTCGCGAGATAGCTGATCGCCTGCACGCCGTTCGAAGCCATGCCTACCACGTAATCCTTTTTGAGCCATTCATAGACGGTACGCATGTATGTAATGTCATCGTCGACAATGAGAACCGTCCTTTTCCTGCCCTCACCCGTATTCTCCTCAATATACTTCACAACGCTCTTCATCAGTTCGTCCATGTCGAGAGGACGTCTGAACAGATCGAGAACGGTCGTCTCCGGGATGATCTTCAATACGCTTTCATATTCGCCGGGATCGCCTATCATAAGTATCTTGCGGTCACGTTCGTTCGCCTTGTCCTTCAGAAGGATAAGCGCCTCGCGGAACTGCGGCAGTTCCTCGCTCAGGAACAGTATGAAAAGTTCAGTGTCTTCACGGAGTTCTTTCAGTTCACGTATCGTAGTATGAAAGAACTCTGCCCGCAGACCTATATCGCAAAGCTTCTTGCAGAGGCTCTTCGCAAGGAACGAATCGGTGTTGCATATAACCGCAACATCGCCTCTCACCGCCAATTTCTTTATATCAAGTGCCATTCCAACATTCCTCCGTGCCTGCAGCAGGCATTCATCTCTGCCCGAGCAGAGTTTTGATCTCATCCCAGTCCAGCTTCAGAAGGCTGTGACCGATCCTTTCGATGAGATCCGAATCTTTCTCGTTTATTCTATATCTTTTCAGGCTGTCGAGCAGATCGTCCATCAGACCGTAGTCCATGGTCCCTGCGATCTCCGCCAGCGTCTGGAACGCCTCGTCGAGTTCGGCGCCCGTCAGTTCGGACTTTTCAGCTTCCTGTTCGTCCAGCTTCTCCAGCTTTTCCTCCAGAGCGACATACATTTCGAGCAGCCTGCCGTTATGCGCCCTGATAAAATCGGCGTCCCCTGCCCTTCCTGCGTCCTCGAGTTCCTTCGCGGCCGTCGACAGCTCAGCGGCGCCGATGATCCTGGATGCGCTCTTCAGGCCGTGTACCTTGACCGTGTAGGCCGGGATATCCATAGTCTCAAAGCTCTGCCTGATATCATCGATGCTTTCCTTCGCGGATTTGTGGAACACCGTCAGCACGGAAAGAAAGCTCTCGAACGACCCGCAGTTCTCGATCCCGCATTCAGGATCCAGTCCGGAAATATCTTTTAACCATTCATATCCCGCGGCAATGTCCATGGCCGATACCTCCTCTTTAAAGGCTTTATTGCA
>CAMZAI010000156.1 GCA_947304065.1 uncultured Clostridia bacterium
GTCATCGTCCTCGTCATCGTCTTCGTCCACATCCTGAGTAACGAAATTCGCGAGGAATACCATCATCAGGCCCACGATTATCGAGAGTGCGCCCACGGCGAGCGCCCAGAGTTCATACGAAATGCCTCCGTAGATTGCGAGCGCCAGTCCGCCGGCCACCAGCAAAAAGACCGCAAGAAGAAAAAGTCTGGTCTTCGCCGATCCGTATTTAATTGTAGCAATCAGCCTGCCCACAGCCTTCTCCTTCCGGCCCGCATTAAAGTGCCGGGTCTAAAAAAGTCTCAATCCCTGTAAAAACCCACAATATCGTCAAGCTTTGAATGCATGTTCTCAAAAAGCAGATCGAGCAGCGTAACGGCCGCCATCGACTCGACCACTACCACCGAGCGCGGAACCGTGGTGATCTCCGCACCTTCCGCCACTTCGATCTCGGTATCGTTGCCCTCCGGATCCACGGCGCTCTGTATCGTGCTCGCAAGCGGTGTGGGAGCGAATGCAACCCGCATCACTATCTCCGAGCTGTCCGAAACTCCCGCCGTTACTCCGCCGGAATGTCTGTCGTCCACAGTCGCGAATCCGTCGCCGAACTCCACGCCCTTCGCAAGATCGACCGACATTACCGCAGCCGCGAGCCTCGCGTCGAGCTTGTCAAAGAAAGGCTGTCCGACACCTGCGGGCACTCCCGAGATGATGACCTCGATCACGCCGCCGGCAGTCTTCTTCTCTGCCGCGATCTCCTTAAGATACTCAACCGCCTTTTCCGACGCCTCAGCATCCGGCATGTTCACGGGGCTGTTCTTCAGATCGTCAAGGGAGCAGTTGCCGTACTTTATCGAAACAGGTCCTATCGACCTTACATAAGAGCAGAATGTGATACCGAGCTTCTCCAGAATGGCCGCAGCTACGGCTCCCGCCGCGGTACGCGACGCATTGTCACGGTCGGTCACGCGCTTTGCGGACTTGTATTTGATCGCCGAATTAATGATCGTCATCGCCATCGGCGTTCCGTTCGTTACGCCGTCCTCAAGACCGGAATTGACCGTCACGAAATCATTCTCGTGGCGCCTCGCAAAAAGGCACGCGGCTGTCGGCCTCCTGCGGTTCATGAAAGCCTGGATATCGTTCTCACCGAGCGCGAGTCCTGCGGGCACTCCGTCGATCACTACTCCGATCCCGTTGCCGCCTGTCTCAACCCAGGATGTTATACTGAAATTCTTTCCGAATGTTGCTCCTGCCATATTCGTCCCAAATCCGCATCCGTTTGGATTTAGCCGTGTGCTACGGATGCGCCGTTATTCGTCTGCCGCGAGCAGCCGCTCGAGCTCTGCCCTGCCCTGCGCATAGTTTTCGAACACGATGCCCTTCATGCCGACCGCTTTCGCGCCGTCAATGTTCGCGGGCGTATCATCGAGGAAAACGCATTCTTCCGCCCTCAGGCCGTACCTGTCGAGCAGTATATTGTAAATGCACGCATCGGGCTTTAAAACCTTCTCCTCGAAGGAAATAACGCGCCCGTCCTCAAGTCCGAAAAACCTGAAATTCTTGCTGATGTACCTGAAATGATCCTCCGAATAATTCGAAAGAAGATAAACCTTATAACCTCTGTTCTTCAGCTCGGTGAGCCACCCCGCCGAATAATCGTACTCCATCACGAGCCTTCTGCGGTCCGCGAAGAACAGCCTGACCAGATCCTCTATCCCGGGATCTGCGGCGATCATGCCGGTAATGATATCATCGAGCGACATCGCACCGCGGTCCACCTCTCTCCAGAGAGGATGCTGCGTGGTTACGGCCGCAAGACGCGCCGCACGCCCGCCGGGCTGCCAGTCGTCCGCGCCCTCGAAGCCCAGTTCAGAGATATAGTCCTTCCAGCGGAAAGCCGCCAGAACATTACCGATATCAAATACAATGTTCTTTATCATAAAAAATCCTTAAATGTTTTCTATCTGCCAGTCGATCGGCTCCGCTCCGTGCGCCTTCAGAAACTCATTGGCCTTTGAAAAATGCCTGCATCCGAAGAAGCCTCTGTACGCCGAAAGCGGCGAAGGATGCGCAGCCTTCAGTACGAGATGCTTTGGATTGTTCAGCATAGCGGCCTTCTTCTGCGCGGGCGATCCCCAGAGCATAAATACCACGGGCCTGTCGATGTGGTTTACGGCAGCGATGATCGCGTCGGTCAGCTGCTCCCAGCCGTGTCCCTGATGTGAATTCGCCGCATGCTCCCTGACCGTGAGCACGGTGTTCAGCAGCAGTACGCCCTGATCGGCCCACTTCTTCAGATACCCGTTGTTCGGCTCATAGCAGCCGAGGTCCGAGTTCAGTTCCTTGTAGATATTCACCAGAGAAGGCGGAGGCGTATTCCCCGGAAGTACCGAGAAACACAGTCCGTGCGCCTGATTCACCTCATGGTAGGGGTCCTGCCCGAGTATCACGCACTTTACCTTCTCGAGCGGCGTGTACGCAAGCGCGTTAAATATATCGTCCGAGGGCGGGAATATCACATGCCTTGAGTATTCATCCCTCACAAACTTATACAGTTCTCTGTAATAAGGCTTCCCGAATTCGGGTTCGAGTACCTTTTGCCATTCTCCCGTGATCGCTCCCATCACAAATCTCCGATCGTTTTATTCACCGAAATACCTGTCGATACCGTCCGCAAGTCCCTGTATGATCTTCGCACGGTATTCCGCGGTCTGCAGGAGTCTGTCCTCGTCGGGATTTGAAAGATATCCTACCTCCACGCGTGCTGCCGGGATCTTGGTCCAGTTGAGCTCCGGGAATGTGTCGATCAGTATGGTACCCCAGTTCTTCGCGCCGGTAGAAGCCTCGAGCTCCTTTAAGATGTCTCCGCAGAGCTTATTGCAGTCACCGATCAGATCGGACGAAAGAAATGCATTGTCTCCGGAAGGACAGAACGCCATGATACCCTTTATGCTGCCACGATCGTCCGAATTGCCGTGAAGATGCAGCACTATCTCGCCCTGGTTGTTCGCTATCAGGGCACGCTCGGCGTTGCTTATCATAACGTCGTTCTCTTCGCGGACCATATAGACTCCGTAGCCTCTCTTTTCCAGCTCGGTCTTGAGCATCTGCGCTATATCGAGATTAAACTGATATTCGGGAGTATATGTCGCAACGCCTTCGGCACCGGAATTGACCTTCTTTTCGGTCGCGGAAGCACCCGGTCCTATGGGCTCGGTCTCGTTGTTGTTCTTCAGCTGGTGGGCTGCGTCGATCACAACGATATGCTTTCCCGAAGGAACGTCCGTGGGAGGAGTATCCGTAACAGCTGCTCCGGCATCACCCGTGCCGTCGGACGGGCTGTCTCCCGCGGCACCGGCGTCTGCGGTACTTGAGCCCGCATCAGACGAAGTATTGCCTGCGTCGGCCGCAGCCGCTCCCGCATCGGAAGTCCGGCCGTCGGAAGTACCTGCATTCGCGGCGTCAGAAGTCTGCCCCGGGTTCGAAGCAGGGTCCTGAGCATCGGTTCCGCCTTGCTTATCCGCAGAGGAAGACGCATCAGTGCCCGGCTGTTCCGTGGCTGTGCCCGCGCCGGCATCATCGGCACGCATCATAAACTTTGCCGCAAGCGACATGATCAAAACGGCTCCGAGGAAAATGGCCGCGATCATCGCGATCCTTTTAATAAGCTCGTTCATTCGGGATAATTCTCCATTAACGAACCTAAAGCGGGGACTGTTCATCTCCGCTTAAGGTTTGTCTGTGTATGACTGTTGTATCAGCTCTTGAGTTCAAGCAGCTTTGCCTTCAGCTCGCCTTCGATGCGGCCGAGTTCTGCTTCTGCCTCTCTGCGCTTCTGCTTTCCTTCCGCCTGAATTCTCATAACCTCGTCGAGAGTATTGATCAGGTTCTCGTTCGTGGTCTTTAAGGTCTCGATATCAACGATCGAGCGCTCAGCTTCCTTAGCAGTCTGGATGGTAGCCATCTTCAGAGTCTCGGAATTCTTCTTAAGCAGCTGGTTGGTCATCTCGGTAACCGCCGACTGTGCCGCGGTAGCCTCCTGGCTGTGCGCGATACCCAGTGCGAGTACCATCTGCGACTTCCAGAGAGGGATGGTGTTCACGATCGAGGACTGGATCTTCTCAACCATGAGTGTGTCGTTGTTCTGAAGGAGTCTGGTCTGCGGTCCGAGCTGGATCGAGATCATTCTGGTCAGTTCGAGGTCATGGAGCTTCTTCTCGAAACGCTCGCAGAGGTTCGCCATATCGTTGTAACGCTGTGCGTCCTCCTGTGCTCCGGTCTGCTCCGCCTTCTTTCTGAGATCCTCGAGCTCGCCCTTGCGGACTGCTTCGAGCTTCTTCTTACCGGCGATGATGTACATCGTCAGCTCCTTATAATACTTGAGGTTCAGGTCATACATCTGATCGAACATCGCGATGTCCTTCATCAGGGTAACCTGGTGGCTCTCAAGCTTTTCAACGATCTTGTCGACATTGACCTCTGCCTTCGCGTAGGAAGCCTTCAGGGCCTCGATGTCTCTCTTCTTTTTCTGGAAGAATCCGGCGATACCCTTCTTCTCCTCTTCATTCATGGTCTTAAGCTGAACGACCAGAGCGGACAGATCCTCACCGATCTCGCCGAGGTCCTGCGTCTTAACATTCTTCAGGGCGCTCTCTGAGAACGATGCGATGTTCTTCTGTGCGGAAGAACCGTAGCTCATGATCTGGTTCGAATCGGTAATGTCGATCTTCTGGCTGAATTCATCGACTACCTTGCGCTCAGCCTCGGTCAGCATGGATTCGTCAAGCTTAACTGCGTTCGCTTCACGCTTCTTTTCCTTCTCAGCCTCCTCCTGCTGCTGCAGGGTCTGTGTCTCAAGCGAGGGAGACTGCACGGGAGTCAGTGTAAGGCCGAAATCGGGCGCTGCAACTCCTCCTGCGTTCTCGGGTTCAAGTGTTAAAGAAATGTTGTTATTGTCGTCCATCTTATATCTCCTTTACATTATAATTTCAACTGGGGAATGTTCATCTCATCTGTAAGACCTTCCTGGGCTAAGAGATTCTCCATAACCTTGATCTCCGATGAAACATCCATGGCCTCATCCGCGTACAGCGAATCAAGCTGCTTGTCAAAGGCTTCGAGAGCCTTATCCATCATCTCCTCGACCTGCTCCTTCGTAGCGTCGATGTTCTCACCGGAAATACCGGTGTCGTCCATCCTGTCGTACGAATTCAGGAGCTTAATGGCCGTGGGCAGATAGTAATTAAAGAAACGTCTGACTGAATTCTTCTTCGAGGGATGCTGTACAACGTAATCCACGATCTTCGTCGTAACGTCCTCGAGGTGAACGATCTGAGCCGAAACTCTCTCGTCCTCGATGCCGTCGTCGAGGCGTCTCATCTCGGCAATAGCCTTCTCTTCCTCGTCGAGCATCTTATCGATGGCGCTGTCGCCGGTACGCTGACGCTTCGGAACTTTATACTTATCGATGAGCGACTGCTCCTGTTCCTTCTTGAGCTGCGCGTTCTTCTTCCTCTGTTCCTCAGCCTGGCGCTCTGCCTCTATCTTCGCGTTCTCGGCCGCTCTCGCCTTCGCGAGCTCAGCCTCCATGGCCGCCTGCTTCTGAAGCTTTCTCTTCTCTCTGCGCGAGAGCTTCACGGGCTCATCCGCAGGTCTTACCTTAACCGTCTGGACGTTCTGATTGTTCGTACGTCCGGGATATGAGTATCTGTAAGTCGAAGAATAAGGGTTTGCCGAACCGCTTCCGGCTCTCGTATCAACCGTTCCGGTGTAAGGCTGTCCGGGCTGCCCCGCCTGACCGGGCTGTCCGCCGTAACCTGCCTGTCCCGCCTGTCCGCCCTGAGCGTAGGTCTGATTCGGATTGTAGGTCCGGTTGGGGTTGTACGTCTGATTAGGGTTATAGGTCTGATTGGGGTTATAAGTCTGGTTTGGATTATAGTATCGGTTTTGGTTCTGATCCTTGGCCGAGCCCATAAGCGCCTTTATCGCCTTAATGATCACAAAAAGCGCAACTCCGAATATTCCGATCCCGAAAATGCCGCTCGCAAGTCCCCCGAGCACACTCATCAAAGGAAATCCGCTGTAGCTGAGGGCAATGAGCGCTATCACGATCCAAAACCATTTGTTTTTCTTCCTGCTCATCTGTCTAAATCTTTCTCTCCATATTCTATATAAGCGAGCCGCAAAACCGCGGTCTCATTTTTATCATGTCTTATTTTACTAATTTGAAAAGCAAATGTAAAGCCTTTGAGGGTGCGTTTTAATTAGGTTTAATCCGC
>CAMZAI010000157.1 GCA_947304065.1 uncultured Clostridia bacterium
GATAAATAAACATCATATTGTTACTATTCACAGCTGTACAAAACATCATTCATAAACCGGTCGGCTTCGCCGCCCGTCGCCGCTTACGCGGCTTTCCGTTTATTCATGTGTTTTGTCCAGCCTTTACAGCATAATCTGTGCAAGTGCAAAACTGCAAGTAAACTTGCGTCTTGCACTTATCACAGATTAGCTGTGAATAGTAACCTTTTCTCATATCTTGAAATCATCCTCGGGATAATGATAAACCCTGTCCGAAAGAATATCGCAGACCGGCACCTGCTCGCGGTTCACCTCGGGCACCATATTTTCAAAAATAGCCCTGCCGTTCTCCTGCATATCGGGCACAATGATCACCTCATGCACAGAACTGGGCAGGATGAAAAAGCCCGAACCGAGCCTCTCCTTTATCTGCTCGAGAAGTCCCTCGTAGAGCAGACACGCCGCTCCGTTGATCCTGTTAGGCGTCGTAAGGACATAGATCGAGTTCCCCTTCCTCGGCGAGCTGTCGCTCTCGAGCGAATCTATGATATCCCTGATGACCTCCCTGTCATGCACCGTGCCCGGGCACAGCTCGGTCTCGTCGAGAAGGATCTCCGCGAGCAGGCAGAAAATATTCTTGAACGAATGCGGCATGATATACGGCGCGTTCTCAAAAGCGCAGCGCTTCAGCTCTTCGACCCCCACTCCCCAGTTCGCGCAGTGCTCGTTCGTGATGCGGATCGTGCCCATGCCGCACTTGTCCACCTTCACGAGACAGCAGAATATCACCGCGAGATCCAGATACTTGATATGAGGGGTATCCTCAAGCAGGGTCCTGTTCATATCATAGTTGATCAGCTTGAACACTATCCTGCCCTTCATCGCCTCAAACGAGAAATCACCCACGATATCGTCGTCCACGCCCTTCATGCAGCTGCGGTACTGTTCGAGTATGCGGTCCGCAATAACATCGGAGGGCATACCTTCCATGTAATCGTCGTAATAATCGTTGAGATAAAAGCTCGGGGATACCACTCTGCCTTCACTGAGAATGGTCACAGAATCAAGAGTTACCGAATTGTTTTTGAGAATGCGTCTGCCGGACACCTGAAACGAGGGTCCCGCTTTTTCGGCGACGCGCTCCGTGATACACGCCACGAAATTCCTGTAATCTTCCGATTCGAACCTGTCGGCCAGCCCTTCGCACTCGGCTACAATGCAGGGCGAGCCGTGGTCCACATCACAGTATTTCCCGGCTGTATCATTTTCAAAAATTAAAACTTCGTTATTTAACATATCGCTCCCATCCGGCCTCCCGGCCTGTCAGATCGAAGAGCAATATAAATCCTGTCAATGGAAATAATATCAAAACAGTCCCTGTATTTCCAGCATTATTTTTCCGACGGAAGCGTTGATTTTCAAGGCTTTCAGCCATTTTCAGAACACTAAAAAAGCTCACGTGCGGAACTGCTCCGATATGCCGTTAAATTGTATTCCACACATCTGAAATGTATCTTCAAAAGATGCAATTTAAGACCGGCCTCCGCTATGATATAAAGAAGCTCTGTTTTCCGTGATCTCACCGTTGTCCCCATTCTCCCAGTTTTTGCTTGACTTTTGTCCGCACCGAGTGCATAATATCTTTGTTTGGTTAACAGCCAATCGAGGTGTGGCTCAGTTTGGTAGAGCGCTACGTTCGGGACGTAGAGGCCGCGTGTTCGAATCACGTCACCTCGATGCTTGCAAAAAGCCGCGAATTCAGCAAATAACTGGATTCGCGGCTTTTACCTTGTCATAAAAAAGTGGTTCCTAAGCTTTTTTCAATTAACTTAACCGAAAATACACTCCCAGCGTTCATCAGCAACAGGATCATTATCAGCCATTCGCATATAATGAAGCGTAGTTGTTTTACATCTGTGACCACTATTATGCTGAATAGTTAGTAAATCCAAAACATCTATCTTTTAGCGCACATTAAAAGTAGATTAAAATGCTTCGAAAACAGGCTCTAAATATGACTTGTCGATCCTCTCCTGCGCTTTCTTCCGGCCTTCTTGCCTCTAATATCCGCAAGGGCATTGGATATCATGCTGAGCGCCAGTTTCTGCACTTCCTTATTCTTGCCCAGAGAACGGGCAAGTTCCATGGCACTGCCCAGCTTTGTTTCTGTCAGGTCCGTCAGCGTTAATGCTCCCGTGGACGTCATGATCTGGAAAAAGTCGTCGATAAACGCTTCCCGGTCCGCCTGGCTCATGCCCGAAAGTGTCTCTGCCATGGCACGTCTGAACCTTGCGCTGCTCGGGCTGAGCTCTTCCGCGCGCACAAAGTGATCGCAGAATACCTTCCAGTTAAACCCGTCATGTGCCTTGATGCCAAAGTTGTCGCAAGCGATGATTTCCTGATCATTTCCCTTGGAAAGCAGCACCCCGACGATCGAGTTCTGCGGAATCAGCGAATGCACCTTAGACAGGATTCGCATATATCCTTCATTCTTCAGAAAAGCATCCTGAAAACCGGGACCGTCAAAGTCGTATATGGCCGTAATCCGCGCCTGAAGCTCCTCCGGAAGCATTGCCGAGGCATAGATGGCCAGATTCCCGCCCTTGGAATGGCCGCAAATGATCACGTTACCGTCGAAGGTGTCCAGTACCCATCTGAGATAGTCCAAAGCATCTTCCTGCGCCGGAATGGTCTCCATAATGGACATACGAAAGTTTTCCTTCCAGGCAAAGATATTGTCATCTGTCCCGCGGAACGTTACAATCCGGGGTCCATCCGGAATGCGGACCGTCAATGCCGAGAACTGCTCCGTATTTCCAAGATCATTGGTCCTTCGAAATCCGGATACCATCAGGGATCGAAAACGAGGTACCGTCGGAAGACGATAAAAGCTCTTCAGAACCTTCGGTGACGTTGCGGCTCCCAGGGAATTGTTTCCTTCTTTCACCCGATAAGCGTCAACGACCTCGGTCAGAGCAGTCTCCCGCACATCTGTGCTCACAAGACCCGTCAGATCCGGGCACCCGATTTTGGAGATCAGATAATAATCCACTTCATTGGCCGGATCAATCTGAAAACTCAGATCTCCGCGCCAGTCCAGATAGTCAAATATGAACGCCATGGTATGATCGACTCACTCCTTATTAATCAATAACGCCGGATGATGCTCAGCCAACGCTTTTATGATAACAGCGTCAGCTATGATAATTGTCAAAACAGTCAGAAAGATTTTGCTGCCTGCTTATTCTCGGGCACCGGTAATTGTGCATAGCAGGACATCAAATGCAGCAAAAGACAATTATATTACCGGCATGCCCATATAGTAGCCCTGCATAAGATCGATATCCCGTGTAAGCAGATAATCGCATTCTTCTTTGGTTTCGACGCCCTCTGCCAGTGTGAGTATCCCTCTCTTTTTGATCTCATGGCACATATCGTCAACAATGCGCTGGTTGATCTTATTTGTATCTATATGGCTGATATACATGCGGTCAATCTTGACTATAGCAGGTTTATACTCATCAAGTATGCTGTAACTGATGTTTTCTCCCGATCCGAAATCATCTATCGCAAGCTGGGCCATGGAATGACTGTTAATGATAGCTGAGATCTTCATTTTCCACGCATACGCTTCACGTTCGGAATACTCAAGGATTTCATATATATTCCGGCCCTTCATTGTCTCTCCGCCGATGGAACGCGCTTTTTCAACCGCATCCGGAGACATACAGACTTCCGGAAGTGTATTAAGAAAGTTTTTCCCGCCAAGGTTCGCGTCCATGAAAGCTTTCATTCCGTAGATCATGGTGATCTCTTCTATATCCCGTAATCTTCCGAGCTTCGCTGCACCGTCAATGAATTCAAGCGGTGTATAGGGCTTAGGGCGCATCAGCATCTCATATCCGTAGATACTTCCGTCCTTTGCGGCGAAAATGGGCTGATGAGCGAATATGATCTCTTCGGGATGATCCAGAAGATATTCAATAGATGGTTTTTTTGTGTCAAACACTTCTTCTCTCTCCTGTCAAAACCGCGAATTGCTTCGCGTTTTCGTTATATATCTATGCAGCATTTTCTACATGTATGTGTCATTAGTATTTCAGGTATGTCGCTCTTAAGCGGCATCTTAAAAGGAATTATAGCATCTCAATGATGATGCCGCAATCGGTTTCGAGGGCCTCATGTCCTGTCCGCATATCTTGCCCAAAACACTATGATTCAGAGGCTGTGTTTCTTTTTTCGTCCTTCTGTTACCTTTATACATAAAAGCAGCGGCGCCGGAATCTGGTCTTATTAAATTCTTCATTTCTGGTGATTTATATATATTCAGATCAGTGATAGATTTTAAAAAAGAAAAGATAAAAGACGTATGAATGATATCAAAAGTCTTAACTTATCGGCGATTAAGCCTGATCATACGAGTAGGAGAATTATGTACAAACGTATCTTAACTATTCAGGATATCTCATGTGTAGGACAGTGCTCATTAACGGTCGCTCTGCCCATACTTTCCGCCTGCGGACTGGAGACGGTCATCCTTCCTTCCGCCATTTTGTCAACGCATACCGGCGGATTTAAGGGTTTTACTTTCCGTGATCTGACTGATGATATCGATGGTATCGCAGATCACTGGGCAAAAGAAGGTATCTTCTTTGACGGTCTTTATACCGGATATCTGGGAAGTGTTTCCCAGATCGACAAGGTGATCAGTATTGCAGATACGCGTCTGAAGGAGGGCGCACCTCTGATCGTCGATCCGGCAATGGCCGATAACGGCAAGCTCTATTCCATTTTTGATGATGAGTTCGTCAAGAACATGCGCAGACTGACGGACAAGGCAGACATTATCCTTCCCAATATTACCGAGGCAAGCTTCCTGACCGGTATCGAATACAAGGAGACCTACGACGATGCTTATATCAGGCAGCTCGCTGAAAGTCTGGCCGCAAATGACAGACAGATCGTAGTCCTGACCGGCGTCGGCTACCGCGAAGGGAAAACAGGGGTGGCAGTTTATCAGGGCGGCACACTTCAGTACTATGAGCATGAAAAGGTTGCCAAAGGCAGCCACGGAACAGGAGATATTTACGCTTCTGCCTTCGTAGGTGCCTACACACAGGGACACTCTGCCTATGATGCCGCTGTGATCGCTGCGGATTATACCGTAAGGTGCATTCTCGGTACTCAGAGCGATCCCGACCACTGGTACGGTGTGAAGTTCGAGCCTCAGTTAAAATATCTGATCAATCGTTTATAAAATAAACCGCCAGTAGGAAACAGCTGCGGCAGAGGTATATGCTGCCCGGTTCCTGACAGAGTTCCACCCACAACCTTCAGGTTGTGGGTTATCTTTTATTTATATATAATAGGAGTCAGATATATCTATGTTTAAAGAAAGCAGGTGACTCCTATGACAGGATCGGAAAACAGCGGTGGGCTTTCAGAACAGATTGCCGTACTGATACCGGAATATGCGATCCCGGAGACAGAATAAATACTGGCAAACAGCCTTGCGGAACTTCGTTATTACCATATAAAAAAGGATTATTGGCAGGACATATAAAAGAAAGAGGCTTAACCTATGGAGTTACGTGAAGTTACCTATTTATCGATAGTGATCAGGATCGCAGTGGCTGTTTTGCTTGGCGGTATCATTGGTTTTGAGCGAGGCATGAAGAACAGACCTGCAGGACTTAGAACCTACATGCTGGTATGCGTGGGCTCGTGTCTTATCATGCTCACAAACCAGTATATCTATCAGGTTTTTTAGACCGGAGATCCGGTGAGAATGGGTGCTCAGGTCGTAAGCGGAATAGGTTTCCTCGGAGCCGGAACAATAGTTGTGACCAGACGAAATCAGATCAAAGGCCTTACGACCGCTGCAGGGTTATGGGCTTCCGCTGCGGTGGGGTTGGCTATAGGCATCGGCCTGTACGAGGCCGCGGTCATCGGCGGCACGGTCATTTTCCTGGTACTCTCAATAATCCACCGCTGGGATCATCAGATGCGCAGTCATAGCAAGGTCGTCGAAATATATTTCGAACTCTCCAAAGAGATCAGCCTTGGAGATTTCATGCGCAAGATCAGGGCAATGGGACTCGAGATTGAAAACATCAGAACCGAATATGAGTCCTCCATTCAGGAAGGAAAGCATGCCTACATCATGAGTTTGAGATCAAAAGTTAAGCTGGATCATGAGGAACTCTTTAAGACGATCCGTGATATACCCGGAGTGGCGTATGTGGAGGGTCTGTAATTGCAATATCGGGGCGTGTAT
>CAMZAI010000158.1 GCA_947304065.1 uncultured Clostridia bacterium
TTGAGCGGATACGGAAGGAAGACTATCCGTTCCTGGAAAAAGAAATGGTTGATGTTTTGCGGAACATCGATACGGAAGGAAAGACGATCGGCCAGTTCTGCTGCAATAACGGACGTGAGCTGCTTTCTCTGGTGAAGAGCGGAAAAGCGGCGAAAGGGATAGGTTTTGATATTGCGGAGAATCAGGTCGCATTTGCGAATGAAAAGGCAAGGGAACTGAACCTGCCATGTACGTTTGAAGCGGTAAATATCTATGATATCGACGAGCGCTACGAAAAGATGTTTGATGTTGTGATCATTACGATAGGAGCGCTGTGCTGGTTTGAAGATCTGAACCGCTTCTTTGAGATCGTGACAAAATGCATGAAGCCCAGAGCTGTTATCGTGCTTAATGAGCAGCATCCCTGCACGAACATGCTTGCCTCGGAAGGCGACGCGGAGTTTGATCCGGAGCATAGACTGGAGTGTCATTTTTCATACTTTGAGCATAAGTGGACCGGCAATGAAGGCATGTATTATATGACGCTGAAAAGATATCGTTCGAAGACATTTACCGATTTTACCCATTCGATGTCGGAGATCATGACCGGAATGTGCAGCAACGGGATCGTTATCACGGGAATGCAGGAATTTGACTACGACATAAGCAGTGCTTTTGAGGAAATAGATCACAGCGGGTTCCCGCTCTCCATGATCCTGCAGGGAAAGAAACTTTGAGAGGCGAATGAATGAAAGAGATAAGACTGAATGAGAAGTGGGCATTCCGAAGAGGTTTGCTGGATTCAATCGGGATGCTGAAGGCTGATCCCGGCGTTATGGTTGATCTGCCGCATGACGGAATGATCGGCACAAAGGTCAGCAAGGATGCGCCCGCGCAATATGACTCCGGTTATTTTATGGGGGATATCTGCAGCTATACAAAGAACATCCTTATTCCCGGCGATTGGGAGGGGGACTCCGTTAAACTGCAGTTTGACGGTGCTATGATGCACACTTCCGTAGATGTCAACGGATACAAGGTCGGAGAGCACCATTACGGTTATGCTCCGTTTGTGATCGATATTACGGACGTTGTGACTTTCGGTGAGGAGAACCGGGTCACCGTTAACCTGAACACCGGCACACAGCCCAGTTCCAGATGGTACACGGGCTCAGGCATCTTCAGGGAATTAAAGCTGCTTCACGGTCCGCGGGTACACATCGCGCCGGACGGCATCTATGTATATACCAGAGAGATTGCCGACAATATCGCCTTTTTGCAGGCAGAGATCGATGTTGAGAATAAAACATTGCGGAACAGCCTGGTCGAAGTGACATGCTCACTGGTAAAAGAGGGAGAGTCGGAGGCGGCAGCCGTTTCAAAGCAGGTTATCCAGGTGAATCCCGGGAAAACCGAGACCGCCCGGATGGCTGTGACTCTTAAGAAGCCGGAACTGTGGAGCATCAACAGTCCGAATCTTTACACGGTTCATGCATCTGCAAAGGTACTCGGCGAATTCCGTACGCATTTCATTGCGGATGAGATTGTTTCTGTGGACGAGCAGACCGCACTGTTCGGCGTTCGCACTATCACGGCCGACGCTATTCGTGGACTAAGGATCAACGGCAAAACAGAGAAATTAAAGGGCGGATGCCTGCACCATGACAACGGGCTTCTCGGCGCGGTCTCATTGTATGAAGCTGAAGCAAGAAAGGTTCTCAAGCTGAAAGAAGTCGGATTTAACGCGATAAGAACCGCACACAATCCGCCGTCCGCTGCTCTTGTTGAGGCGTGCGACAGGCTCGGCATGTATATTTTCGACGAGGCTTTCGATGCATGGGGAATCGCAAAAAGAACAGGGGATTACAGCCAGTATTTTGCATCGGAATGGGAAAAGGATCTGACTGCTTTCGTAAGAAGAGACCGGATACATCCTTCTGTCATCATGTGGTCGACCGGAAACGAGATCCCGGAGCGCGGCGGCTTAAATAACGGATATACGCTGGCGGGCAAGCTGTCAGGCACTATCAGGTCACTTGATATGTCCAGACCGGTAAGCAACGGCATCTGCTCATTCTGGAGCGGTCTCGACGACAAGATGGCAAAGGGTATGGAACAGAGCCAGAACGCCAAAGAGGAGGCGGATTCCACTCTTTGGGAAAGATATACGGAGCCATTTACCAACGGACTCGACATTGTCGGCTATAACTACATGGAAGATCTGTACGAGCGGGACCATGAAATGTTCCCGGACCGGGTCATCCTGGGTTCCGAGAACTTTCCGCAGGAAATAGGCTTCCGCTGGCCCATGGTGGAGGCACTGCCTTACGTGATCGGTGATTTTACCTGGACGGCGTGGGATTATATCGGCGAAGCGGGTATCGGCAAGGCGCTCTATGTTGATAAAGACGATCCGCTTGCGGATGCGAAACCGTGGGCTATCATGCCTCCGAGCACTTCGCCGTATCCGTGGAGACTCGCAAACGACGCGGATTTTGACATTACGGGGCGCATGCTTCCGCAGGGGGCTTACCGCAGTATAGTCTGGGGAAGCGAAAAGACTTTCATTTTCAGTCTGCATCCCGATCATTTCGGAAAGATCGAGAAGCTGAGCATGTGGGGATTCCCGGGCGTGGTATCAAACTGGAATTACGAGGGTTATGAAGGAAAAGATATACAGCTTGTGGTATTCTCCGGGGCCGATGAGGTCGAGCTCATTTGTAACGGTCAGACCATCGGGAGAAAGGCTGTGATCAAGGATGGCAGGCTTCCTCACAGCGTTTGTTTCGACACGGTCTATACGCCCGGAAAAGTGGAGGCGATAAGCTATAAGGCCGGCAAAGAGATAAGCAGGGCGTCGCTCGTAACCGCGGGTAAACCCGCCAAACTGGTCGTAACACCGGAACAGAGCGTGACAAATTCCGCCGGACATGAACTGGTCTATGTAAATATTGATGTTGCGGATGCTGACGGTTTTGTCGTAAACGATGCGGCGATCGGGCTTAAGGCCGAAGTATCCGGTGACGGTTATCTGGCAGGCTTCGGAACGGGCAATCCCGTCACGGAGGAAGATTATACGGACGATAAGACCGTAACCTTCCGCGGCCATGCTTTGGCGATCATCCGCAGGACGCATGCGGCGGGAGCGATCGCGCTTACAGTTTCTTCGGACGGACTGGCGCCTGTCACGGTCGATATTAAAGGATGAGAGGGAAAAATGAAATACGATTGGATAGATGAATTTTTACTGAAAATGCCCGGCGTGACCAGGGATATTCAGAAGGAGTGGAACTGGATACGCTATCATATCGGCGGAAAGATGTTTGCCGCAGTATGTCTGGATGATGATGACAAGCCTTATTACATCACGCTGAAACTGGAACCGCTGGAGGGGGAGTTCTGGCGGAAGCAGTATGATGACATTATTCCCGGCTACTATATGAACAAGACGCATTGGAACTCAGTAAAAGCGGACGGAAACGTGCCGGATGATATCCTGATGGATCTGCTTAATAAGGCATATAAGATTGTTCTTGGAAGCCTGAGTAAGAAAAAGCAGAAGGAGATATTGGGAGATGAGTGAACTGTGGGATGTTTATACGATCGACAGGAAACTGACCGGGAAGACCTGTATCCGCGGCGAACAGGATAAGCTGGCGGACGGAGAGTTCCGTTTATGGGTCATGGCCTGGATAAAAAACCCGAAAACCGGAAAGTATCTTATTTCACAGCGAGCAGCGGATAAAAAGACGGATCCGCTTAAATGGGAAACGGTTGCAGGACATTCGATCGTCGGTGATACCGGCGTCAGCGCGGCGATCCGCGAAGTTTTTGAGGAAGTCGGGATCGCGTTTAAGCCCGAAGACGCGAAGAAGCTTGCGACAAAGATCGCCATTGCGTATGACGGACAGCGCCATTACTGGATAAGGGATTCTTTTTACTTTGAAACGACCGAAGAGCCCGATCTTCAGAAGGCTACGACCAGAGAAGTCATTCAGACAAAGTGGGTTACTTTCGAGGAATTCAAGGAGATGTACGAGCGCGGCGAGTGCTGCCTGAATATGGGCGATCTTTACGGTTTTGTGCTGAATCCGGTGCCCGGGGACAGATACAGGGATACCATCGGCCGCGTAGTGAAAGGGAAGATAGACCGGCCGCTCGGAAGCTTTCATCCGCGTCATCCCAGCTTGTATTACCCTGTAAATTACGGATATGTTACGGACGTTCTCGGCGGCGACGGAGCGGAACAGGACGTTTATCTTCTGGGCGAATCATCTCCGGTCGCGGAATTCACCGGAAAAGTCATCTCGGTTTATCACAGATATGATGATAATGAAACAAAATGGGTTGTTCTTCCCTGTGATGAAAACGGAACTATCCGCAGCGATATTGCGATACCGACCGAGGACGAGATATATGCGCAGATCGCGTTTCAGGAGCAGTTTTTCAGCGGAGTTTTGGTCATGTGAAGATATCGGAGGGGATATGGAGTACATTTTTACGGAAAGGGCACATTTAATGTGTGCGAACATGTGCTTTGGGATAGTTATGCGCATTAACTCAGAACTGGATGAAAGCAGGATAGCGGATACCGTGAAATGTCTGTCATCGGCGCATCCCTTTATCAGGGCGCTTATTTCGCACGAGGAAAAAGAAAACAGATTCTTCTATGATGTGAAGGAAGATTCGCAGGCTGAGATCTCGATCTGTCCCAACAATGTTCCGGATGCGGATTCACCCGAGATCATTGCTGAATTTGAAAGGATCACATCAAGGGATTTCGATCTTTCTAAAGAAGGAATGTTAAAAATCTCTGTTTGGCCCTCGGGTGAGAAAACGGTCGTACTGATGGTTTTCCACCATCTGCTTGCGGACGGTCGTGGAGCGCAGGAGCTTTCCGGGGAGTTCGCGGATCATTACGTGCTTGGGAAACAGCCCGTATATGCGATAGAAAAGCTTATATCGTCCGCAGCGGAATTTCCCGGGGACTCGCGTCTTCCGTTTATCAGCAGATTGCTCGTGAACAGGGCAAACAAACAGTGGAAAAAGGAGAATAAAAGACTGTCATACGAGGATTATCACCGTTTTGCGGACGATTTTCTCAAAACCGATAAAGTCAAGCATAACCTGTCCGTTTTTCAGATAAGTGAAACAGGCCAAATCGCGGAAAAGTGCAAAGCGGAGGGCGTTACGGTAAACGATTATCTTTTGGCAAAGCTTTTTAACGAAGACAGGATTAAAAGGATCGTTATGGCAAAGGATATCAGAAAAACCTTAAAATGCTATAATCCCGGAGCGCTGGGGAATTATTCCACCGCTTTTTCCGTTGAGATAAACAGTTTTGAGGATGACATTTTTACAGTAGCAAAGCAGGTTCATGAAAAAGTCCGGCAGATAACTGCCAAACCGTCATCTCTTTATCTTGTGCTGCAATGCTATGCGGCTCTTGATCCCGGATTGCTGGATGCGGCCATGATGGCAAGCAGAGGCAGGTTTGAAAGCAAAGCGGCCGAATTCATTGGCAAGACCTTCTTTCACCTGGACAAAGCGGAAGGATACAGCATCACGAATCTCGGAAAAACAGAGAGTGAGGCCATAGAAGACGCATATTTTATTCCGCCTGCTTCGCCCGCTATAAAGAAAACACTGGGAGTGCTCACACTTAACGGCAAAATGAGAATATGTACGAGTGAAAGGGTATAAAATGGTCAAAAAAGGTTTCGATCATATTAAGGGAGCGAACGATACGTACGGACACGCCAAAGGCGACGAGATCATAAAAGAAGTGGCGCGTGCCTGCCGGAAGGAAGAATCCGAACAGATACGCTTCGCCCGTTACGGCGGTGATGAATTCCTGGGACTCACCTGCGGACTTGAGGACGGCGCTGTTACCGAGATTGCCTGCAGAATCTGTTCGCGTATCCGTAAAGCTGATATCCCGAACCGGAAGAACCCGAACGGTCACAGGGTAACGCTCTCTGTCGGCATCGTAAATGTAGCGGTCACGAAGAAATCAGACACGATCATTCAGATCGCAAACTATGCTGACAAAGCTGTCTATTATTCTAAAAATGCGGGTAAGGACTGCATACATTTGCTGGATTACGGGCGCAAGAACTCAAAAAGCAAGAATGATCCGTTTGTAAAGATTGAGTTTTGATCATTAAAACTCGGGAATGAACCCAGCTTGAAATTTCATATTGTGCTTTGAACCTGAATTGACG
>CAMZAI010000159.1 GCA_947304065.1 uncultured Clostridia bacterium
TCAGGCATTCTTTAAGAGATTGCATGCCTTCTCATAGGCGTGCTTCTCGAAATCTGCATACATTCTGCCGCGGCTCATTGCCTCGTCGAAATCAACCTCGTAGCCGTTAAAGTCGGGTCCGTCAACACATGCGAACTTGGTGATCTTCTGGCCGTCACGGTTGAGTGTCAGGCGGCATCCGCCGCACATGCCGGTACCGTCGATCATGATAGGGTTCATTGATACTGTGCAGGGAACGCCGAAAGGCTTAGCTGTGGCAACCACGAACTTCATCATGATAAGGGGACCGATCGTGATGATCTCATCGAACTTCTCACCGGCCTCGAGCATCTCCTTGAGCGGAACCGTTACATTACCCTCACGGCAGTATGAACCGTCGTCGGTCATGAGGGTAAAGCTGTCTGAACATGCCTTGAACTCGTCCTCGAGGATAACGAGGTCCTTGTTACGGAAGCCGATGATGCTGGTTACCTCGGTGCCCTGCGCATGGAAAGCCTGCGCTACGGGGAGAGCGATGGCACAGCCTACGCCGCCGCCTACGATACATACCTTCTTCTTGCCCTCAAGATGGGTGGCAACGCCTAAAGGTCCCACGAAATCCTGGATAGACTCGCCTTCCTTCTTGCCGTTGAGCAGGGCTGTGGTCCCGCCTACGATCTGGAAGATGATCTTTACTGTTCCTTCCTTGGGGTTGGTTCCGGCAACGGTAAGAGGGATCCTCTCGCCGTCCTCATCAACGCGCAGGATGATGAACTGGCCGGGCTTAGCCTTGTTCGCTACCAGGGGAGCTTCGATCTCCATCTGTGTAACGGTAGGGTTAAGGTTCTTTTTGTGCACAATCTTGTACATACCTTTATTCTCCTTTTTCTTTTAAGAAATGACATCTTCGGCCGCTGTAAAAAGCCATACCGAATTTATTATACACGCTTTTTGCGATGATGCAAGCGTGCAGATATTAAATTTATAAATAATATATCGATAGTATAGCTACCTATTCAAAAATAACTTACCTTTATTCTCTTTCCCATTTTCCTCAGACATTCTGACAGTTCTTCAACCAGACTCATCTTCAGATTGAAGTTTATAGGCAGGTCAGGATTCTGGTGAGCGGGATTTATCGCCCTTCCGACGTAGAAATTTATATCCGTTGCCTCTTCGAAAAGCAGCCTTGATATCAGGGATGCTCCGTCGCGCTTAAAGCCCCATTTCTCATAAAGCTCGTTCTTACCGAGCGCGTCCTTCGCATACTCGATGACCCTGTTTATCGTGACTACGCCTTCCGTTACGAGATCGACGCCCTCTATTTCCGAGATGGGCGGGACATCGCTCTTCTCGCATGCTTTAACGGCTTTTAAAGGCTTCCCGAGATACTTCGCGGCTATCGAAGAAGTCGTTCCGCCGCATATGATATGCTTGCCTTCCTTGGAAAAGAACAATGACATCATCCGGTCGCAGTCGTCCTTATTCCTCGGCGGTCCGAACAGGATGTTCATAGGCTCGCGCCTGCGTATCTTTATCACACATGCCGAAGCGTCGTCGCCGGGCCTGTAGCCGTATTCCTTGTCGCACTCGTCAACGAGCATCGTGGCGAGAGTCTTTGCGTTATATCCTGCAAATATCATGTCTCTCATGAATTCTGCGATATCTTCCCATTCCCAGTCGTAGTTGTATGAATTTCCTTCCCCGGCGTGGGGACATCCGTCGCTCATCGCGATCAGGACATCCCCCTCTTCAAGATTGATTGTGCTTCTTTTAACTCTTTTTCCGCATACGGTTATATCACGCCGGGGGTAATCATACAGTTCTCCGTTCCTGATAAAGATCAGGTCCGGATTGTCGTATTGAATGATATCAGCTGTCTCGTTCCCTATAAGGTGAACGATCGTAAATGTGGAATACGCAAGTCCGCGCTCCGAACAGATAGGAAGTGTGGCTGCGATCGTCGATACGCATTCCTCAAGCCGTATCCCCTCCGCCAGCATCGTCGAGATGATCTTTGCGGTCAATGTCGAGAGGATGCTTGCTTTTACGCCGCTTCCGAGACCGTCCGCAAGAACCATTACCGACGAGTTCCTGTCATGTTCCACGATATCGATGTGATCTCCGCAGAGCTGTTCGCCTTCGTGATTTATACTCTTCCAGCCAATGTCCGCGCACAGATTATTCATCGTTGATCGACTCCTTTAATTTCGTCAGTGCGATCTTTGTTTCCGCCGCCGTCTCTCCGAGCAGGGACGCGATCTCCTGAACGATCCTCATCTGTTTGTCAACGACCTTGTCCGCGATCTCAACAGTGTGTCGGCTAATCTCCTCTTTCCTCTCGCGCTGCTGTTCCTCTTCGGTGATATCGCGCAGGATTCCGATCAGCACCCTGTAGGCCTTGTCATAGACGATAGTCTTTTCAACATATTTCCCGTATTCCGCAAGGTATTCTCTCTTGTCGCGGATCGATCTTCCCGTGGCAAGTACCTGTTCAAAATCCGCGGGATCGAGTACGCGCACGACCTGATCGCCGAGGATATCCCTGTCCGACCGAAGATTCAGGATCTTCTGCGTCGCGATGTTTATCTGTTGAACCTCGAGCTTTTCGTTCAGCACTATCAGGCCGTTCGGAGTATTTCTCGCGATGGTGTTTGAAAGACTCTCGGCCTTCTCTTTAAGGTAAGGCATACACATCGAGATCTCGGCCTTACCCTGCAGTATCGCGATCGCTTTTTCCCTGCAGGTATTGTATCCGCAGGAACCGCAGTTAAGCTCGTCCTCCGGCTTTGTCTTGCCCATCTGGTGCAGGGTTTCGGTGATCTCGTCCTCGCCCGGCATCCTGCTCAGCTGTTCTATCTCGGTAAATACTTTTGCAAGCTCTTCTTTAGCAGGCTGTTTTACTTTAAAATCCTTTTCTCCCGCGTAATGCGCCACCGAAACGCAATCTCTGATCGGCGAGCGGCGGAACTTCTCCATGATCGGTCCGCCTACGCAGCTGCCCGCACACGCCGACATCTCGATAAAGCATTTATGCACGTTTCCGGCCTCTATGTCTTTGAGCGAAGCGATGCAGTTTTCCATCCCGTCCACTACCAGATAATCGTAATCGGGATTATCGAGAGCCATTGTTTTTAATATGCCTCCGGGCGTCGGGAACAGCCTTGCCCTGCTGTTGTCATTGCTGTCCGCTTTCTTCCTGAGCTCGATCTTTTCGGCCTTAAGCCAGGATGTGAGTTCCTCAAATGTGAGCGCCGCGTCCACTATGCCTTCGTAATAATCGGCCTCGTCCTTTTTCGAGATACACGGGCCTATAAAAACCGTCCTGGCGTTCGGAATGCGCCTTTTGATGTCCCTGCAATGCGCCTGCATCGGAGACACCACATCGGCAAGGCACGGTATCAGCTTCGGAAAATGCTTCTGTATCAGGAGATTTACCGAATGACAGCACGATGTGATCACCACGTCCCTGCCCTCTTCATTCAGTATCCGCTCATATTCGGTCTTGACCATGGTCGCGCCCAGAGCGGTCTCTTCGACATCATGGAAGCCGAGCTTTTTAAGGGCCTTGCGCATCGTTTCGATCCCGACTCCGTCGTAATTCGCGATAAACGAAGGTGCGAGGCTCGCAACTACCGGATCGCCGGTACGGATCAGGAATTTAACGTCTTCGGTTTCATCATGTATCTGTTTTGCGTTCTGGGGACAGACTACAAAGCAGTGACCGCACATAACGCACTCGTTGCCGATTATATACGCCTGATTGCCCGTAAACCTGATCGACTTTACCGGGCAGTTGCGGATGCATTTATAGCAGTTTTTGCAATTTGATTTTTTAAGAGTCAGAAATTCCATTTTAATAACCTTCTGTCCGCTTCCCTTAAATCATGCGCCTAAACGCTCCGGCCCGGCGGTCCGCCTTCCCGGGCTGCATTCCGAAAGCAAAGCTTTCCGCTTCGAGCGAGCTGCCCATGCGCCTGCAGATAGCCGCCTTATCAAGCTCTTCTCCGATGAATACGCACTGGTTTGTATCTTCGGGTGAACCTGTGATCGCGTAAAGATTGTCAGCGAGATCAAACCGTACGGTTTCGTCTCCTACGGGCACGGTGCCCTTAGCCCTTGCAATATGTCCGAGCTCGCCGCGCATGCAGTCTTCCAGGAGAAGTATCAGCTCGGCGGGATTCTTAAGCCTTCCGTGGTTTATCGTGATCTGGGTGAATTCGTCGCTTCCGCTTTCCGTTTCCCGGTCTCCGGTCTCGGCCGCAGTGACTTCCATCAGCCCGCGCCACCATTCATCGTCCATTCCCGAATAATGACTGCTCACGATCTGGGCGTTGGGATTTATTTCACGTATTTTCGATACTGTCTGCTCTATTACCGCGGGGTCTTCCCTCTCGCATTTTGAAAATATCACTTTCTGCGCGAACGCGATCTGGTCCTTATACAGTTCGGGCCATTCACGCATATTGGTCATGTAACTTCCCGGCGACAGCACCACAACAGGCTTCAGCAGCGAGATGTTGTCATGCAGTATCGGTTTAAGATTGCTTATTATATTGCTGAGCCTTCCGACTCCGGTGGGCTCTACGACGAGATATTCCGGTGAAAGCCCCGTGAATACCGTAAGAACGGAATTGACAAAGGTATCCTTCATCGTGCAGCACACGCAGCCTTCCATGAACTCAAGTATCTCGGGCATTTTCCCCGCACCGTCGTCGCGTCTTAGCTCACGGGCGTCTATGCTGTTTTCGCCGTATTCATTTTCAAGGACCACCGGTTTTGTACCGCTCCGCCTGATCAGCTCTTTTATGAATGTTGTCTTTCCGGCTCCCAAAAAGCCCGAAACTACCAATATCTTCATTCCGTTTCCACCGTTTCCAAGAACAAGGAGCGGCCTTGGAGACCGCTCCCCAATCATCCTTTTGATTACATCGGATCATGCTCCGATGACCGGTCTATCAGGGCTGGTCGTCAAGGATTACAACGGGCTTGATAAGATCAGCGGGCTTATCCTTCATTAACTGAAGTGCCTCGGGGATATGCTTCCAGCCATGGAATACATGAGTTGAAAGCTTGCTGACATCAAGCTTGCCTGACGATACAAGAGCGCCGAGCTTCTCCATGCGGAGACGTCCGCCGGGCATAAGGCCGCCGTTGATCTGCTTGTGACCCATACCAACGCCCCACTCTACGCGGGGAATGGAGATCAGGTCGCCGCTGCCGAGATAGTTAACGTTACCGATCTTTCCGCCGGGCTTAAGAGCCTTAACTGCGGATGCGAAGGTATCTACGGTACCGCCTGCGATAACAACGCGGTCAACGCCCTTGCCGTCGGTCATCTTGAGAACCTGCTCCTCGATGGTGCCGTTCTTGTAGCTGATGAACTCGTCAGCGCCGTAGAACTTTGCGGCATCAACGCATTTAGGTCTTGTACCTACCGCGATGATGCGTGAAGCGCCGCGGAGCTTGGTTCCCGCTACGGACATAAGACCTACGGGGCCGATACCTACAACAAGAACCGTATCACCGAACTGGATGTCGGCAAGCTCTACGCCGTGGAAACCTGTAGGAACCATATCTGAAAGCATGCAGGCGTCCTCAAGGCTCATGCCCTCGGGCATATGAGCAAGGTTGCCGTCAGCGTCGTTTACGTGGAAATATTCGGAATCGAGACCGTCCTTGAAGTTCGAGAACTTCCAGCCTGCGAGCATTCCGTTCGAATGCATGCTGTAGCCTCCCTGAGCCTCAAGTGAATTCCAGTCGGGAGTGATAGCGGGTACAAGTACCTTATCGCCGGGTTTGAAGTCCTTAACCATGGAGCCTACCTCTACTACTTCGGCGCAGCCCTCATGTCCGAGGATCATGTTGTGACGGTCACCTACAGCACCTTCCCATACTGTATGAACGTCGGAAGTACAGATCGCGATCGCAAGAGGCTTACAGATGGCATCCATGGGACCGCATGCGGGGCGCTCCTTCTCTATCCAGCCTACCTCTCCGATTTTGAGCATTGCAAAACCTTTCATTTTCTTTCTCCTTTCACATTTCCTTTTGGGTAATATTTTTACTACCAGTGAGGATAATACAGCAGCCGTTATTCGATGTCAATACTATCGATTAACTTTTTATCGATTTAATAATTATCGATTAATTTTGTACGCTCTGCAAAATAAAAAAGGCCCCCGGCGCGAATAA
>CAMZAI010000160.1 GCA_947304065.1 uncultured Clostridia bacterium
GTGAATACGATCTTACCGCAGGCTGCGCCGGGAGCCGCACCGAGTGCCTTGCCCATGATCCTCGCGCGTGCAACCGCGTCCTTATCGAACTGGGGATGGAGCAGGGTGTCGAGGTTACGGGGATCGATCATGGCAACAGCCTCTTCCTCGGTCCTCATGCCTTCGTCAACGAGGTCGCATGCGATCTTGAGAGCTGCCTGAGCGGTACGCTTACCGTTACGGGTCTGGAGCATGAAGAGCTTTCCGTGCTCAACGGTGAACTCCATGTCCTGCATATCCCTGTAGTGGTTCTCGAGGTTCTGGCAAACCTGCTTGAACTGCTCGAATGCCTCGGGGAACTTCTCAGCCATCTCGGTTATCTTCATGGGAGTACGAACGCCGGCAACAACGTCCTCGCCCTGCGCGTTGGTAAGGAACTCACCGAAGAGGCCCTTCTCGCCGGTAGCGGGGTTACGTGTGAATGCTACGCCTGTGCCGCAGTCATCGCCCATGTTTCCGAATGCCATGCTCTGTACGTTAACGGCGGTACCCCATGAATAAGGGATATCGTTGTCACGTCTGTAAACGTTTGCTCTGGGGTTATCCCATGAACGGAATACGGCCTTGATAGCCTCAGCAAGCTGAACTCTGGGATTTGAAGGGAAATCCTCGCCGAGCTTTGACTTGTACTCGGCCTTGAACTGGTTAGCCAGCTCCTTAAGGTCGTCCGCTGTCAGCTCAACGTCCTGTGTAACGCCCTTCTTGGCCTTCATCTGGTCGATGAGCTCTTCGAAATATTTCTTGCCGACTTCCATAACAACGTCGGAGAACATCTGGATAAATCTTCTGTAGCAGTCCCATGCCCAGCGGGGATTGCCGGACTTCTCTGCCAATGTATTAACAACGTCTTCGTTTAAGCCCAGGTTAAGAATGGTGTCCATCATACCGGGCATCGAAGCGCGTGCTCCGGAACGAACCGATACGAGAAGGGGATTCTCCTTGTCGCCGAACTTCTTTCCGGTCATCTCTTCGAGCTTAATAACGTATTCGTCAATCTGAGCCTGAATCTCGGGATTGATCTGCTTGCCGTCCTCATAATACTGGGTGCAAGCCTCGGTAGTGATCGTGAAGCCCTGAGGTACGGGCATTCCGATGTTGGTCATCTCGGCAAGGTTAGCGCCCTTTCCGCCGAGAAGGTTCCTCATGTCAGCACTTCCTTCGCTGAACAGGTAGACCCATTTCTTCATAAAGATTTTTTTCCTCCTAATTATCTGTTTTTTCATTTTCATTCCTGGTTTCACAACACGTTATTATATCACAGCGGTCCCGAAAAATAAAGAAAATTATTAAATTTCTCGAAAAAAAACGGCTGCCCGCGATCAGGCAGCCGATATATGTTTATTTACTCTACGGTAACGCTCTTTGCAAGGTTTCTGGGCTTGTCCACATCAAGGCCCTTTGAAACCGACAGATAGTATCCGAGCAGCTGGAGAGGCACTACCGCAAGACTCGCTGTGAAGTGCTCGTCTATCTTGGGAATGTAGGTGCAGAAATCCACGGTATCCTCTACTTCGTAATGTCCGTAGGTCGTAAGTCCCATCAGGTACGCGCCGCGGCTCTTGACCTCGACCATGTTGCTGACGGTCTTCTCGAGTATCCTGCCCTGCGTCAGTACGCCGACCACCAGGGTTCCGTCTTCTATCAGCGAAATCGTTCCGTGCTTTAATTCGCCCGCGGCGTAAGCTTCCGAATGGATATACGAGATTTCCTTCATCTTCAGGCTGCCCTCGAGACAGATTGCGTAATCGAGTCCGCGTCCGATAAAGAATACATCCTTCGCGTTCGCATATTTTGATGCAAACCACTGTATCCTGTCCTTATCCTCGAGGATCTTTGATATTTTCGCGGGAATTGTAAACAGCTCGTCCAGGAGCTGATCGTATTTTGCGTCGTCGATGGTCTTTCTGACCTTCGCAATGCGGACCGCGATCAGATAACCCACGATCAGCTGCGCGGAATAAGCCTTTGTAGTGGCTACCGCGATCTCCGGTCCTGCCATCGTATAGATAACCTTGTCGGCTTCGCGTGCGATCGTGCTTCCGATCACATTGACGATAGCCAGCGTAGGTATGCCGTTTTCCTTCGCAAGACGGAGTGCCGCCAGACTATCCGCCGTCTCACCCGACTGGCTGATGATGATGACCAGCGAATCGGGGTCCGCCATCAGCGGTCTGTAGCGGTATTCCGAAGCCAGCTCCACTCTCACGGGCACGCGCGCCAGATCCTCTATCACATACTGCGCAGCCATGCCGACATGCCATGCGGAACCGCAGGCAACGATCGTAATGCTGTGAAGCTTCTCTATCTGCTCATCGGTAAGGATATTCTCTCCGAGTACGATCTGCCTGTCCTTTACCAGGGCGTTCAGCGTATTCTCCACGGCTGTGGGCTGCTCATGGATCTCCTTGATCATGAAATGCTCGAAACCGCCGCGCTCGGCAGCCTTCGCGTCCCATTCCACCGTTACGGGCTTTTTCTCGACCTCATCGCCGTTCAGGTTGAAGAATGCCGCCTCTCCTGCCCTCAGGCGTCCGAATTCGAGATTGTCGATGTAATAAACGGTCCTCGTGTATTTAAGTATCGCGGGCACATCCGAAGCCAGATATGTCTCGCCGTCCGCGATGCCTATTACCATGGGGCTGTCCTTGCGCGCCACCCAGATCTCATCCGGGATATCCTTGAACATCAGCGCAAGCGCATAAGAGCCTCTGATGCGGACCATAGCCTTCGCTATCGCATCCACGGGGCCGATGTTGTATTTCTTGTAATAATAATCCACGAGCTTAACGGCGATCTCTGTGTCGGTCTGGCTGTAGAAAACATAGCCGTGACGCAGGAGCTTTTCCTTCAGCTCCTGATAATTCTCGATAATGCCGTTATGCACGCCGACCACATTGCAGTCGTCGGAAATATGCGGATGCGCGTTCAGCTCCGAAGGTTCTCCGTGAGTGGCCCAGCGGGTATGTCCTATACCGCAGTTGCCCTCGAGGGAATTGCCTCCGTCGGTCTTCTCATACAGATTTTTGAGTCTGCCCTTGGTCTTTACGATCTCGCAGTCATTTGAGCCGTTGCGGATCGCGATACCGGCTGAGTCGTAACCTCTGTATTCGAGCTTTGAAAGTCCGTCAAGGACAATGGGAGCAGCGGGCCTGTGCCCGATAAATCCGGCTATACCGCACATAAGCAGTCCTTATCCGCATCCGCTTGGATTTAGCAAAAGCTACGGATGCGCTTTCTAATATCCCCCGCTTCGCGTCATCCGAGGCGGGGGATTTATTCATTCAATATTATCTCAGAATGCAAGTCTCTCTGCAAGATATGCCTTGAGCTCGCTGATCGGGATACGCTCCTGAGCCATGCTGTCGCGCTCACGAACGGTAACGCAGTTGTCATTCTCCGAATCAAAGTCGTAGGTTACGCAGTAAGGAGTACCGATCTCGTCCTGACGGCGATAGCGCTTACCGATATTGCCGCGGTCGTCGTACTCGCAGTTCCACTCCTTGGACAGCTCGGCGTAGATCTTCTCGGCGCCCTCACCCAGCTTCTTTGAAAGAGGCAGGATGCCGACCTTAACGGGAGCAAGTGCGGGATGGAAACGAAGAACGGTACGCTTGTCGCCGCCCTCGAGTTCTTCCTCATCGTATGCTGCGCAGAGGAATGCAAGAGTTACGCGGTCAGCTCCGAGCGAAGGCTCTACAACGTAAGGCACATAGCGCTCGTTCGTCTCGTCGTCGAAGTAGCTCATGTCTTCCTTCGAAACGTTCTGATGCTGTGTAAGGTCATAATCGGTACGGTCCGCGATACCCCAGAGCTCGCCCCATCCGAACGGGAACAGGAACTCGATGTCCGTGGTGCCCTTGCTGTAGAAGCAGAGCTCCTCGGGACTGTGGTCGCGAAGTCTCATCTCGTCTTCCTTGATGCCGAGGGAGAGCAGCCAGTCGCGGCAGAAGCCTCTCCAGTACTGGAACCACTCAAGGTCAGTGCCGGGCTCGCAGAAGAACTCCAGCTCCATCTGCTCGAACTCACGTGTACGGAAGGTGAAGTTACCGGGCGTGATCTCGTTACGGAAGGACTTACCGATCTGGCCGATTCCGAAAGGAACCTTCTTGCGGGAAGTACGCTGTACGTTCTTGAAGTTTACGAAAATACCCTGAGCGGTCTCGGGACGCAGATAAACAACGTTCTTCGCATCCTCGGTAACGCCCTGGAAGGTCTTGAACATCAGATTGAACTGACGGATGTCGGTAAAGTTATGCTTGCCGCAGGAAGGACAGCAGATATTGTTGTCGTCGATGTACTTCTTCATCTCTTCCTGTGAGAAAGCGTCAACGGGCTTGGGCAGCTCGATGCCCTTCTCCGCAGCATAATCCTCGATAAGCTTGTCGGCTCTGAAACGCTCCTTACACTCCTTGCAGTCCATAAGAGGATCCGAGAAACCGCCGAGATGTCCCGAAGCGACCCATGTCTGGGGATTCATGAGGATAGCGCAGTCCACGCCCACATTGTAAGGGTTCTCCTGGATGAACTTCTTCCACCATGCCTTCTTAACGTTGTTCTTGAGCTCAACGCCGAGATTGCCGTAATCCCAGGTATTCGCAAGACCGCCGTAGATCTCCGAACCCGGGTATACAAAGCCTCTGGCCTTTGCCAGTGCAACGATCATATCCATTGTCTTTTCCATAAATCTTTACCACCTGTCTCTAAATTTTTTCCATTTCATGTATTCTATACATATGCCCGCGATTTTTCAAGAGAAATGTGAAAAATGGCATATTTTTTCGCTTAAAGCGTATATCCGCAGTCCTCTAAGAGCTTTCTCGCACTCTCTACAGAGTCGATGCCGGTAGGATTCTTGATCGGAGCGAATTCCTTCTCGCGCACGACCTCGAAAGGCAGGCAGGAGTCGGTCAGATGCACGAGGTCGAGCGAAAGGGTCTCGAGCTTGAATGCATTGGGCTTCTCGGGTGCCACGGTTACGGGCTTGCCGTCCGCATAATCAAGGAAAGGTACCTTTTTATTGACAAGATGCACAGGAAGCTGATACTTGATAGCCTCGTCGATATCTTTGATCCTGAAGAGGTAATTGAGGATAACGCCGAAATTGTATGCGGGAGTGCCGTCCTCAAGCTTTGCTTCCATGAGTTCGGGAGTCATGTCGTAATACTCAACGACCGAAGGAGTGCCGTCCTCAAGGCAGATCGCTCCTACTCTCTCATCGGGCGCAGCCTTCGCGACAACCTTCGCGCCGGTAGCGCAGCCGCTCTCGATCGTAGCGCCGATGAACACGGGATCCGCGATGCGCTGGAGCACATTGTCCACCGCAAAAACATTGATAAACTCAATGCCCGCGTCATGAAGCTGTTTTCCGCAGGGGCTGTTCACGAGCGATGAATAGAAGCCTCCGTTGCCGTTGGGTGACATCGCGATGGAGTCCTCCGCAGCGAGGAACATATTGCCCTCCCTGTCAAGGCACGCAGCCATATCCTGCATATAGAAATGAATGTAGTTCTTGTCGTATCCGAAATAGTTATGCTCCTCGAAGAAGGCGCGTGTCTCTGTGTCGTTCAAGTGGCTGGTCATAACATAGAGATGAATGCTGCAGCCCGCTTCCTTTGTAACATCCATGAGATTCTCGATGCTTCTCTGGAAAATGAACACCGGCCTCGTGATGCCGATATCGTACATGCCCTTCGCATGGTCGTATCCGAGTCTGGTACCCATACCGCCCGCAAGGAGCAGTGCGCCGATCTTTCCTGCGCGGATGGCCTCAAGACCGATCTCGCGGTAATGATCCTTCTTCGCTTCGTATTCCTTAATGGTAAGCGTCCTGATGGGCTCGATCACGCCTCTGGGCAGCTCGGGCTGCTTAACGTCGATGCCCGTGAGCATATTAAGGTCGAGCAGATCCGCCTGCTCGAGGATCTTTGCCTGATCGTCTGCCTTCAGTCCTTCAAAAATACCGATGAACTTCTGCTGTCCGTACTTTTCCAGTTTCTCGAAAAAATCATTCTT
>CAMZAI010000161.1 GCA_947304065.1 uncultured Clostridia bacterium
ACAGATTTTTCTTGGCGGCCGACATCATGAGCTTGATGCGGTTGAGCTGGTTTACTTCGGAAGCGCCCGGGTCGTAGTCGACAGCGGCGATGTTCGCGCCGGGATAGAGCTGACGCAGACGCTTGATCGCGCCCTTGCCGACCACGTGGTTGGGCAGGCAGGCGAAGGGCTGTATGCATACGATATTCGGCGTACCGTGGCGGAGAAGCTCAGCCATTTCACCGGTAAGGAACCATCCTTCCCCGTACTGGTTGCCGAGCGAAAGGATAGGCTTCGCATACTCGGCAACTTCTTCTATGCGGATAGGGTAGTCGAAACGCTTGCTGGCCTTTAATGCATCCACAGCGGGCTTTCTTAAGCGCTCCAGGACATCGATCGCAAAGTTCGAGAAGAACTTGGAACTCCATGAAGTGCCGAGGAATTCATGCTTGTAATCGGCGTCGTATAAGCAGTAGTTGAAGAAATCGAGCAGGTCGGGAACCACGACCTCGGCGCCTTCGCGCTCGAGCAGGTCTACAAGGTGGTTATTGGCAAGAGGCATGTATTTTACAAGGATCTCACCCACAATGCCGACACGCGGCTTCTTTAACGTTTCGTCGATCGGGAATTCGTCGAATTCCTTAACCATATCTCTTATTATCTGTTTAAACTTGTATTTTGTCTTCGGGTTGATGATCTCATCAACGCAGATATATTCCCATTTTTTATGAAGCTCATTTGCCGAGCCGGGTACCAGCTCGTAAGGGCGGACATGGTAGAGGCAGCGCATCAGCACATCTCCGTAGATCAGGGCGTGAGCGGCTCCTATGAGCATGGGCAGCGTGATCTTGAGACCCTCGCTCTTTTCCATTCCGGTGTAATTGAGCGAGATGACCGGGATGTATGACATTCCGACGCGGTCCAGCGCCTTGCGGATCAGCGCAACATAGTTGCTGGCCCTGCAGCATCCGCCTGTCTGCGTCATGATGATCGCAAGCTTGTGCGTATCGTAGCGTCCCGAAAGGACAGCTTCCATAAACTGTCCGACCGTACAGATCGTAGGATAGCACGCGTCGTTGTTTACGAACTTGAGACCGTAATCGACCGCGGTCCTGTTGTCGTTGTCCAGCACCTCGAAATGATAGCCGAAGCGCCTGAACACGGGCTCGAGGATCGAGAAGTGTATCGGGCTCATCTGAGGTGCGAGGATAGTGTAGCCCTCGTCGCGCATCTGTTTTGTGAATTCGGTCTTATGATAATCGACGGGACCGGGCTTGCAGGTAATGCATCTGTCGCGGCGCATGTTCATGGCAGCGATAAGGCTTCTGATGCGGATACGTGCCGCGCCGAGGTTATTGACCTCGTCGATCTTGAGCAGCGTATAGAGCTTGTTGCTGTTCTCGAGGATCTCGTTTACCTGATCGGTGGTCACGGCGTCGAGGCCGCAGCCGAAGGAATTGAGCTGGATAAGCTCCAGATCGTCCCTTGTGCGCACGAATTCCGCGGCAGTGTAGAGTCTGGAATGGAATACCCACTGGTCTACGACGCGGACGGGTCTTGCGGGCTTGAAATCAAGCGGGATGCTGTCCTCGGTAAATACGGTAAGGCCGTAGGAGGCGATCATCTCAGGGATGCCGTGATTGATCTCGGGATCGATGTGATAAGGTCTTCCGGCGAGTACGATACCGCGTCCGCCTTCCTTTTCCATTGCTTCGAGAGCACGCCTGCCCTCGCGTCTGATATCGTCTTTCGCGCGGCGCTGCTCGTCCCATGCAAGCTTCGCGGCCTGTCGCACTTCCTTTTCGGGGATGCCGTAATCCACCGTGAAGAGGCGGACAAGGCGGTCCTCGGCGGTCTTTTCCGTGGTGAACGCGATGAAAGGCCTGATATATTCAACGTCGCCCGAAGTGATCTCCTCAATATTGTTCTTGAGGTTCTCGGGATAGGATACTACCATCGGGCAGTTGTAATGGTTCTGCGCACCTTCGGTTTCCTGATATTCGTAGAATACGCAGGGATGGAAAATGCGCTTTATACCGTTGTTGATGAGCCACTGGGCGTGTCCGTGCGCAAGCTTTGCGGGATAGCATTCCGACTCGGACGGGATCGACTCCATTCCGAGCTCGTAGATCTTGCGGCTCGAGGAAGGAGAGAGCACGACGCGGTATCCGAGACGCGCGAAAAATACGGCCCAGTAAGGGAAGTTCTCATAAATGTTGAGGACTCTCGGGATACCGATCACGCCTCTGGGCGCGGCGTCCTCGGGAAGAGGCTCGTAATCGAAGAGTCTCTTGTATTTATAGGCGTACAGATTCTCGCCTTTTTTGATCTCGGAAACGGTCTTTAAGCCTTTCTCACAGCGGTTGCCTGTAATGTGCCTGCGGTTGCCGGGGAAGATATTGACCGTCAGCATGCAGTGGTTCGAGCAGCCCTGGCAATGCGTCGTCGAGGTCTTGTAGGTTAATGCGACGATGTCGTCGAGCGGGAGCATGGTCGTGGTCTGGCCCTTGTAGCGTTCGCGCGCGATGAGAGCCGCGCCGAAAGCGCCCATGATGCCGGAGATATCGGGGCAGGTAGCCTCGACGCCGGCAATGCGCTCGAATGCTCGGAGAACGGCTTCGTTATAGAAGGTTCCGCCCTGAACGACTATTTTTTCTCCGAGATCCGAGGCGTCGGAGAGCTTGATGACCTTGAACAGCGCGTTCTTGATGACGGAATAGGCAAGGCCTGAGGAAATGTCCTGTACGGTCGCACCTTCCTTCTGCGCCTGCTTTACGTTCGAATTCATGAAGACCGTGCAGCGCGTTCCGAGGTCGACGGGATTCTTCGCAAAAAGAGCTTCTTTCGCAAAGCCCTCGGCGGTATAACCGAGCGAGTTCGCGAAATTCTCTATGAAGGAACCGCAGCCCGAGGAGCAGGCCTCGTTGAGCAGAATGCTGTCGACGGTGTGATTCTTTAATTTGATGCACTTCATGTCCTGACCGCCGATGTCGAGAACGCAGTCCACGCCGGGTACGAAGAACTCGGCAGCGGTGCAGTGCGCGATCGTCTCAACTTCTCCCTCATCGAGACAGAAGGCGGACTTTAAGAGAGCCTCACCGTAACCGGTGGAGCATGAGCGGACTATATGCGCCGTCGCGGGAAGCTTATCTTTAATGGCTTCCATTGCGCGGATCGCGGTCTTTATCGGGCTGCCCTGATTGTTGGCATAGAAGGAGAAGAGAAGTTCGCCTTCTTCGCCGATAAGGGCAAGTTTGGTCGTGGTGGAGCCTGCGTCGATGCCTAAGAAGCAATTGCCCTCGTAGGTCTCGATCGCTTTTTTGGCGACAACGGCGCGAGAATGACGCTCCCGGAACGCCTTGTAATCGGTCTCGTCCTCGAAGAGCGCGGGAAGGCGCTTTATCTCGAAGGCCATTTCCACGCCTGCGTCGAGGCGTGTGATGAGTTCCGTGATCGAGGGAAGTGTGTCGGAGACGGTGGACGCCTTTCCGGCAGCAGCAAGTTCCGTTTCATTGCCTGCCTCTATCGCTGCGCCCATGGCGGCAAAGAGGTGTGAATTGTCGGGATCGACTATATTTTCATCGGTCAGGCGCAGAGTCCTGATAAATGCCTTCTTAAGTTCGGGAAGGAAATGCAGCGGTCCGCCAAGAAAAGCGACGCAGCCGCGTATGGGCTTACCGCAGGCCAGGCCGGATATGGTCTGGTTTACGACAGCCTGGAAGATCGAAGCCGCAAGGTTGGAGCGGGTAGCGCCCTCGTTGATGAGCGGCTGTATGTCCGATTTCGCGAAAACGCCGCAGCGTGCCGCGATGGGGTAGATCTCCGAATAGCTCTCGGCCTCTTTGTTAAGGCCGGTGGCGTCTGTCTGAAGAAGAGCGGCCATCTGGTCGATGAAGGAGCCCGTACCTCCGGCGCATACGCCGTTCATGCGCTCCTCGAGGCCCCCGGTGAAGTAGATGATCTTGGCGTCCTCACCGCCGAGCTCGATCGCCACGTCCGTCTGCGGCGCCACGGAGTTCAGAGCCGAGGCTACCGCGACAACCTCCTGTACAAAGCCGATGTTCAGCGCTTTGCCGAGGTTGATCGAGCCGGAGCCCGTGATCCTTACATTGAGCAGACATTCGCCGAGCTGTTCTTTTGCCTTTTTGAGCAGATCGGCGAGAGTTTCCTGAGTGTGCGCCATATGGCGCATATATTCTCCGAAGATTATCTTATTATTATCATCAAGCACGACAAGCTTGACCGTAGTGGAACCGACATCGATTCCCGCACGATATGTGTTCATTTTCCTTTTTCCTTTACCTGTGTTGCTTTTTACTTATACGATGCGGATGTGGTAATAAAAACCAAATCACAATGTTTTTAACTGCGACTGGTCAAGTTATTGCAAACCGCATCGCTATATATAATAACATATTTGACCGGGAAAGGAAGTGAAGATTTGATTAAAATTTGCAGAGGAGATTGTGTGTTGATATTTTATGGCAAATCAGATACCATTGATTATAGGAAATTATGCATTGAACGGGTGATGATAAATGACTGATAACAGAAAAAGAACCGGGAATCAGCCTTCCGGAGCGCGAAGACCGGCTACGGGCAGCAAGAGAGCTTATGTAGCAAATGCGAGAGACTCTGCCGCGGCCAGACGCGGAGGAAGACCGGCCCCGACAACAAATACGAGAACGGCTTCAGGCACCGGAAGATCTTCGGGCAGCACTGCCGGGCGCAGCCGGACGGCTTCCCCGGGGAAAAAGCGCAATACTTACGGGGATGACGGCCAGCTTAAGCTTCGCTTTGAAGAGGATGATTCCTTAAAGGACGAGATCACCATTATACTTATCCTTCTTGCGGGAGTCCTGATGGTCCTCAGCTATCTGCATCTTTGCGGAAGCTTCGGAGAGATCGTCAACAAGGTCATATTCGGACTTATGGGAAGCTTCGGCTACGCCTTCCCGTTCGTAATGGTATTTGTCGCGATATTTGCGATCGCGAACAAGAGAAACCGCTCGGTCGTTACAAAGACGCTGCTTTTTGCGGGAATGATGATATTTGTTTCGGCGCTTGTACAGCTCGCGGCCGGGGGCTTTGACTCCGCAATAACGCTTAAGCAGTATTTTACGAATTCGGTGCCCGGATATCTGGGCGATAACAAGACCTACGGAGGCTTTTTCGGAGGTCTTATCTGCAAGCTTTTATGCCCTCATGTGGGTAATGCGGCGGCAGCAGTGATCATGAGCGTGATGGTCGTGATCTTTTTCCTTCTGATCGTCGGCAAAGCGCTGTTTACGGCGATCGCGCGCAGGGGAATCGAGACCGCGGAGGAATTCCGCACGAGACGCCGCGAGGAGGAAGAATTTGAGGCCGAGGAGCGCGAGAGGAGGCGCGCGGAGCTTGAAGCCGAACGCGCCCTGCACGATACCGATCCGGATGACGGTCCGACCGCCGTATGGGTTAAGGGCAGGAAAGGCAAGGCCGTTCGCGAAGACGATATTGACATCGACGAGCTCGATGAATTTGACGAAGACGGAATGCCGAAGGAGGCTTCTAAAAAGAAGAAATTCAGCGGCTTTATCGATACGCTCCTAAGGAGCGGTATGGGACTTGAGGCCGAAAGGATCGCCGACACGCCCGAATACCGGAAGATGAAGGATGCGTACGGGATCACCGCGGAAGAAGTCGAAGAGATCACGCAGAAGGCTGACTCGTCCGATATTTCCGAAGAGATCGATCCCGGAGAAAACGAACCCGAAGATATAGTATCGAAGGAGCTTGCGAAGAAATTTTCGTCGACGGGCATCGATGTTGTTAAGCTGCACGATCATCCTAAGGTTACCAAGACCGAAAATACGGTTGTATATATGGTCGACGAGGAAGATGAGTACGATGCGGGACATACCGGCACCGTTTCCATCGAAGACCGCGGAAAAAGCGCCGGAGCGCAGCCCGGCGGCATGAACGCCTACGATATCAGGAAGGGTTTTGAGAACACCGAGATCACCGATGT
>CAMZAI010000162.1 GCA_947304065.1 uncultured Clostridia bacterium
TCGAGATCGGCGCGGAGAAAATGATGAAGTTCAGGTCCGTCGCAACACCGAGGCCCGCGCACTCATCCTCCGCAAGTCTCGCGTCGGAAATGATCGTGATGCCGTCGGAAAATGTGCCGGTATAGCCCGCGGGGCTGCCAAACGCGTATACGGTCTCACCGCCGGTGGGAAGATATCCGGGCGCCATGTTCAGCGTCGTATGCTCGCCCTTGCCTTCTTTCAGCTCCACCGTAAGCACCGCAACGTCGTAGTCGGTGTTGATCTTGTAGTCCTTTTTCACCAGGTACAGATTGCCGTTGTAATCGGTCACTTTGAGGATCAGGATGTTCCCGTGCGAGATAACGTGCGCGCAGGTAACGACCGTCTCCTCATCGATAAAAAAACCGGAGCCCGAAGCGGCGTTGCCGTCATCGAAAAAAACGAAAATGTCGACCATCGCGTTATACGCCTGCGCATAGGCCTCTTCGGGGTTGAGCTCTTTGAAAGCCTCTCCGAAGACCGCGTTCGATACGGCGTTCGAGCCTTTATCGAAAATGCCGTAATCGTTCGACTCCTTGGTCTTGCCCGCATTTGCCTTATAGAAAGCCTTCATCGACATCGCCCGGTCGGGGGTAATGCCTTCGAGGAACTTCTTGATAACATTGTACCTGATGCCGAAATTCAGGTTCTGTGCGGAAGTGACCGTAAACGCCATAAGTCCGATCACGCGGCCGTACGCATCGATCATGGGGCCGCCGCCGCTGCCGATGCCGGAAGGCATGGTCGACTGGAAGCAGTCGATACCGTCATTCATCACGATCATCGGATTCGCAACGATTCCCTCGCAGAAGCTCGCGGTCACGCCCGCAGGGCTTCCGAACGCGTACATCTTCATGCCGCCGCGGATCTCGCTCGCAAGCGAAAGCGCGGTCTTATTCTTCTCGGCAGTCTTAATGAGGATCAGGTCGTCAGCCTCGCTGACTGCAATGATCTCCTTTACCGCATAGGACTTGCCGTCGTAGCCGGTGATCGTCATCTTCGACGCCGCCGCAACAACATGCTGAGCGGTCAGCACCTCGCCGGGGCCTACAAAGAAGCCCGCGCCGATGTATACCTCGCCTTTGCTGTCCCAGGTCTTGATCTCAACGCACGCATCGTAAGCATAGGCGTACGCCTCCTCTGAGGTCATCGCCTTCTGCTTTCTCATGACGAGCGTGAGCTTAATACTCTCTTCGCCGCACTTTACCGTAACGGTGGTCTCGGCGTCCTTCTTGGGCGTAAACGCAACGTTCACCCTGTCGCCCTTCCATTTGCCGACTTTAGTCTTCACGAGGGATTTGTCCTCGGGAGTGACGGTAATGGTCTCGTCCGCGGTGCGGTCCTTCAGGGTAAATGCAACCGTAGTCTTGCCGTTCACCCAGACCTTCGTGCTGCGCGTCGAAAGACGTGACTCTGCCGCGGATGAACTCTCGGCCGGGGTAAAGATGGTGGCGAAGAGGATCGCGCAGATGAAGAGGGCCAGGAGCCGCGTTAATATATTCTTTCTTGTTTTCATGTGTATCTGATTCCTTTTTTCAATGATGGGTCGGTCATCTCGCGAACAAGTTCGCTCGATGTACGTTTGCTCGCCGGTCGCTTAGAAGCCGTGGCCGCCGCCACCGCCTCCTCCGCCGCCACCGCCGCCACCGCCTCCTCCGCCGGAACTCGACGGCGGGTGGTAGATACGCTTGGTGTGCGTATAGGTGAGGGTGGGCTTCGTGTAGCCAAAGCCTCGTTCAACATAAGTCAGCAGCTCGCTGCGTCCGCTGCGCTGCGCCTTTGAGCGCGCCGCCGCGAACCAATAGCATATCAGCATCGCAAGGCCTACGGCAAAGAGTCCGTTGCTGATGTACTTCATCGGCATCGAGATCCGGCCTCCGTCCAGCACCGTACGGATCTGGTCGAACGTCTTGCTCGCGCATTCGTAGTACTCGCCATTGCGCGCGTAGGTCCAGGTTTTGTCGGTGATATTGTCTGCGACAGACTTCGAGATCACGCTGTAATTGCGGCCGTTGCTGAAAATGTAGATCTGACGGTTCAGCATGTCTATGAAGAACACTGTTCCGCTGTTGTTTCCGTATTGGCTGTTGTACCAGTACTTGATATATTCGCCCGTGGAGCCGGAGACATCCGTTTCGGTGTAGAAAATGATATTTCCGTGCTGCGACATATCTCTGATCTCATCGAACAGCCTCAGCTCCTCGCTGTCCGTGAGCAGGTTCGCATTGTCAATGACTCTCACGTCATGCCCGTTAACGCTCTCGTAGATCTCCGCACGTGCCGCCGCGTTCGGCGCCGCCAGTACAAACAGGAACAGCACTGCAGCGACTGCCGCGAAAGTACGACAGAGCTTAGTCAAGCTCAGCTTTGTGCGCTTCTTTTGCACTGTCGTCACCTCCCGTCCTGTTAAACTGAGGAAGCCTGCGCGTCGTCAGCAGATTGTAACGGCGCATCAGCTTATAGATAAAGTGGAAAATGAAAGCCATCTGCAGGATCGACGCTGCGTAGAACATCCAGTCGTAGATCGGCATTACCCATACCAGCAGAACTGTCATCAGAATGCCGCAGACTATCTTGAACTTGTCAAAACCGGACGCCGATAATTTCTGTTTGATCCGCTTTCCTGTCATCGGATCGAAATTCTTCGCGGGCGTCAGGATATGCGCGGCCTTCTGGCCCTTGTCATCCTCGCCCGACTCCCATTTCCTGATCTTGTTCTCCTGCGCGTAATACGTGATCGCCATCGTGATCAGCAGAATGCATGACATGACCGTACTCGAGACACGGTTCAGCGACACGGTAAAGAACATCAGCGCAAATATCGCGGCCGCGAGTATCAGCGATCCGATGAAATACTTGCCGAAAGAGATCGGCAGGTCGCCTGCTGCCTCGCCTGTCTGACCGTTGACCGCCACGTAGGAAATGCGGTCTTCCTTTCCGGGCTCCTTGTGCCTGATACTCATGAACCACACAGGCATCATCGTCAGCACCTTCTTCCCCACGGAAGGAGTCAGCTGCGGCTTCATTTTGTCCGCATCGACCTTGTAATCCCTGAGCGCCGGATCGTTCATCAGCCTCTCGGTGCAGTCCTCCGCCACCAGATCCGTAACATCCTCGGAATAGGTGTCCCAGTTTACGTCCATCGTGTCCGCGTAGAAACCGCTCAGGTACGAAGGCGTAAACGGCTGCAGCTGCGTCGTGTCAAACGGCGCGATCGCATTGCTCAGATTATCGGAAAACGCGCCCGACGCATCAAAGGTCATGCCTTTGTAATTCGTCTTCACGTCGGTCTCGTAATTGTAATGCTTTACGTATTCGTAATTGCCTTTGTAGGTGGAATGGCGGCTCGCCACATCGGCGCACACATGGCCTTCGAGCTCGGTCTCGTACATCCAGTAAGGAATGTAAATGCCGCGGAAGCTGTCGATATTCTTCGTGCTCATCAGCTCGCTCGGCATGAAAAGAGACTTCTTTACAAGCTTCTTATAGGATGCTGCGCAATCGGCCTTGGTCCGCGTAAACGGAATGATGTGCGCGGGACGTCTGGCCTCGCTGATCCTCGAGTCGAGTATCGTCGAACCTCCGCAAAAGCTGCAGAAAGCCGCTGCCTCGGTGTCCTCACTGACGATCTCGGCGCCGCACTGAGGGCACGTAAATACCGTAACCTCGAAGACCTCACGCTCCTCGGCGTCGCGGTCCTTCACCACCTCATACGGACTCAGCTCGGTTCCGCAAGCCTCGCACCACAGCTTCTGCTTTTCGATCGAAAACCGCAGATTCGCCGCGCAATTCGGGCATTCGTACATGGGTTGCTCCTTTCGCTTCGCTTCAGGCACTCGTTTCCGGTGCCTGTCACTGTTAAAGATTTATAAATTACTGTCTGTCATAATAGCTCTTGCCTGCGCTCGGCAGGAAATATGTCCTGATATATCCGTCGGTCGAAACGATGACAAACTCGTTCGTCGCCTCGACATAATAAACGTAGTCGCCGTCCTCTTTCTCGATCCTGTTCAGCGCGGCGGGATTGTTCACCACGTCGCTCGCTGCCTTCTCGTAGTCAGCCGCCGATTTGAAGCCCATCTCCTTGCCGTGCTTTTCGTAGTGCTGGTCGAGAAGCTTCTTTGAACGGAATTTGTAGGTGACGTAATCTGAGGAGGGAGCATCGGTGGGATCGGATTCCTGAGTAGTGACAGTGGCATCGCTCTGCGAATCGCTTACACTTCCGTTATCAGACGAGTCGGAAGCGGTTGAGGTTCCAGAATTCTGCGAAGAATTACTGCCGCTCGAGTTCCCCGACTGTGCCTGGTTATCCACAGTCGCGGTGTAGCCGGATTCATTGTTCTGCCCATCGTTAAGGATCGCGTCGATCTTGTCCTGAAATATCAGATAGATTATTATCACTGCCGCAACCGCAATTAGCGACAGTATATATTTCTTGTTTTTAATACTCATGTCGGTCAATCCTCTTTCGTTTTCTCTCTGAACGCCGCCCGTGCCTCATTCAGGCTCATCTCATTCGCGCCGCCCGCAAAATCGGGATCGCGCAGCTGCACCTTATCGTCTTCCCATCCGCACACCGGGCAGATATCATGCGGCTCCGTAAAACTGTACTGCCCGCAGACTGGGCAGAGACCGGTTCTGTTCTTCATGGCATAGTTCCTTCGTCTCATATTCGCTCCTTCTTCCTCTTTTCCGAAGATTCGCTTCTATCCACACATTCTACCACAATTCTCATCTTTTGAACATCTCTTGTATTAATTGCGATGATTACAAAAAATCTGACATCAATGCTTATTGTTGCTTTTTGAACGAACAAATGATACAATTACGATATGAATAAAAAATCTCAACCATCTCCCGGCACCCTAAAGCAAAACGGAGTCCACTTACAAGAACATGAATATCTAACAATTAAAACACTTCTGGAAAAAGGTCTTGATGTCGAATTAATCCCCTCTTCGCAGATTAAAGGAGTTTTTCTTCCCGACGTATTAATCAATGGGATTCCTTGGGAAATAAAGGCACCTGAAGGTAACAGTAAAAAGACGATTAAACACAATATTCAAAATGCGCTTCACCAGTCCCCAAATATTATCCTTGATCTACGTCGCTGTAAACTTGACGCATCAATTGCCATCAATAGTGCCAGAAGAGAATTTTTCATGTCCAAAAGAGCACGACGAATGATTATCATTACGCCTGAAAAGACTAATACAGGGGCACACTCAAAACAAGGAACAGATAATCTTATTTTCCTTGACTACAAGAAATAAAGCATGTATAATGAAATTACAAGGTGTGAGACTGTGTTGGATATGCATGGTTCGTCACACCACTTTTTTTGTAATGAAACTGAAATCGTTAGAAAAGAGAACTCCAAGTCGGGCAAAGATTGTATCATTCTTGACTGCAAGATATGAATCAGGTATAATAAGTACACAAGGTGTGAGACTGTGATGGATAAGCATGGTTCGGCACACCATTACATTGTACTTACAAAGGTGTGGGGCTGCGTGGTTACGCGGCTGCCACACCACTTTTTTATGCAAAAAATCGTCACCGAAAATACAACGTGCCTGTCACAATAGCGACAGGCACGTTTTTCATGCTACTGAGTTATTTCGCTTATCCCAATATGTCATTCAGCGTCCTTATCCCCTTCTCCACCGGAGCGGTCACCAGCACGCGGTCGCCGACCTTCACGGTCGTGTCACCGGTCGGGATGATCAGCTCGCCGGCGCGGATAATACCGGAGATCAAGATGCCCTTCTTCAGGTGGAAATCCTTCTCGCGGAGCGGGATATCGAGAGCCTTGAAATCGCGGCCCGCACCGAACTCCATGACCTCAGCTTGGCCGTCGGCCACGCGGTAGAAGCCGTGGTAAGTGCTGAGCGC
>CAMZAI010000163.1 GCA_947304065.1 uncultured Clostridia bacterium
GGCAGCAGTTTAAAGTCGATATTCGGCAATCCCGGCATTTATGTTGCCGCTTCGATAAAAATGATCATTTCGCCGATCATAGCGCTCGTTATCTGCTATGTTCTCGGCTTTGACAGGACCATGGCGGTTTCGTGCCTGATCGCGACCTCGGCATCGAGCGCGGCCATGACCACTATGCTCGCGACCAAGTTCGGTCGCGACGCTGAGCTGTCCGCGGGGATGGTATCTTTCACGACCATCGCCGCGATAGTCACCATGCCTGTTTTCATAGCGATAGCGGGCATGCTCGGATGAACTTATAACACCGTTTCTCAATTCAGAAGGAGGCATTTAATTGACCAGGAATCTGACCGAAGGCAGGATCATGCCTCTTCTGATAAAATTCGCCATTCCGCTGGTTCTCGGAAATATCTTCCAGCTGACCTATAATGCGGTCGACAGCATAATCGTCGGCCGGTTCGTGGGGCCCGGTGCGCTCGCTGCGGTCGGCAGCTGCAACCCGCTCACGACTCTGGTCATCCTTATCCTCAACGGCCTGTGCATAGGCGCGGGCGTTCTCATGGGCAATGAATACGGCGCCGGCAGGATCGAGCGCCTCGAGCGCCAGATCAGCACCACAGCCATCGCAGGCACGGCCTTTTCCGCGGTGCTTACCGCGGCATTCATCATCTTTGCGCGGCAGATACTCGGTATCATGCAGGTAGATGACGCCATCATGGACATGGCCGTCAGGTACATGCGCATCATATTTGTCGGGCTTATCTTCACATTCCTCTACAATTTTCTCTCGAGCACGTTAAGAGCCTTGGGCGACAGCATGACGCCGCTCTTTTTCCTGATCGGGAGCTCTCTTTTAAACATTCTCGGAGATATCCTTTTTGTCGTGGTTTTCGATATGGGCAGCGAGGGCTGCGCGATATCAACGGTGATCAGCGAAGCATTATGTTGCCTGGGCTGCGTCATCTACATTAAGATGCGCATACCGATACTGGTCCTCGGCAGGAAATGGCTCGTGTTTGATCGGAGCCTCATCGGACCCACGGTCAGCTACGGCTGGGCCTCCGCGATGCAGCAGGGCACGGTGCAGCTCGGAAAGATAGGCATACAGGCCATAGTTAATTCGATCGGCGTTTTCGTTGCCGCGGCGTTTACCGCGGTAAACAGGCTGGATGATTTTACATATATGCCGCAGCAGAACATCGCGCACGCGATAACGGCCTTCATGGCGCAGAATCACGGCGCGGAGCGTGAGGACAGGGTACTCGAGGGCTTTAAAAAAGGCATGATCCTAGAGGTGATCTACGCGGGGATAGTCTGCTTCGTGAGCTTTGTTTTCGCGCGTCCCCTGATGCGCCTGTTCGGTGACGATCCCGAGGTCATAGCGCACGGCGTAAGGTATCTGAGGCTGATCGCGTTCATGTACATCATGCCGGCTTTCACGAACGGCATACAGGGTTATTTCCGTGGCGTGGGCAGATTAAAACTGACGCTCGCCGCGAGCATGATCAATATGGGAACGAGAGTCGGGACCGCGGCTGTACTGGTCATCGGGCTGGGGCTCGGTATAGAGGCTTTGCCGTGGTCGTATTTCGCGGGATGGGTCGGAATGCTCTGCCTGCAGGTGCCGGTCCTCGCGCAGGAATTAAAAAAGCGTTCAAGTGCGCGCAGTTCTTGACTTTGCCGCGATATTGGAGCAAAATTAAGGTGACATAGTTTTCGAATCAAAGAGGAGACTTGTACGCGATGACAGACATTTTATACGCTCTGATCGCGATCATATGCGCGATCATGCTGGAGATCCTGCTTAACAGAACTTTCAGGCTGAAAAGCGAGGATGAATCTGACAAAGCATTTGCGGCACTGCTGATAGTGGCGTTTGTTTTTTGTATTGTCGACGCTTTCTGGGGGCTGGCCGGCTCGCACGCGATCGTGCTGTCGGATACGGCCATGAACGTGCTTACGGCGGTTACTTTTTTGCTGGGCGGGGCTGTGGCTCTGGCCTGGCTGATCTATGTTGACGTCTACGTGGGCGGCAGGCTCCCGCTTACAGTTACGATCGGCGGCGTGCTGTTCCTGGCGCAGATCATCCTGCTGGCCGTTAATTTCAAAAATGGCATGATATATACGGTGTCCGGCGGTGCTTATTCTGGGGGCTACGCGCGTCCGTTCATTTTTGCCGTATGGATACTGTTCTATGTTTTCGCGGCGATCAAGATGACCGTCCGCTATGTGGGACTTCGGGGCGATTACCGCAGAAAGCGCTGCGCCGCGGTCATTTTCTGCTCACTGATCCCCGTAGTCATGAACGTTTTCAAGATATTCTATTCGCTGGCACCTTTCTGCGCGATCGGCGCGATGATGTCGGCTGTCATCATTTTCATCTTTAACATCAGCAGTGAGTACGAGCACCTGATCACGCTGGAGAATCAGCTCACCAAGATGGCTTCGCGCCAGAACCGTGAGACGATCAACGCCGTGGCACAGCTGTTCAAGCTCATGATGGTCATCAACATCAAGCTCGGCAGGATCAGGACCTTAAAGAGCTCTCCCGACGAAAAACGCGACGGGACCAATGACGAGCCCGCCGAGGCGTATCTGGCGGGACTGATCTTTGAGCGCGTCGATCCGGGGTACAGCTCCGACATGCAGGAGTTCGTGCGGCTCGATACCCTGGCCGAGAGGCTTAAGGCAAAGACGACGGTTTCCCACGAATACATGGTCAAGGACGGCGGCTGGTGCCGTGCCTATTTCATCAAGATAAACGAGGACGAGGAGCGCAATCCTTACGAGGTTATCTTCGCTGTCGAGAACATCGACGACGAGAAGCTCGCCGAGCTCGAGCACAATAAGAACGTTGAGGGCGAGAACGCGATCTACCACGAGATGCTGCTCGCGCAGAGCGACGGTATGCTCGTTACCGACATGGACGACAATATCATGCTGATGAATGACGCGGCCGGCAGGATGTTCGGCGTTCCGGATCCGAGAAATACGAAGATCACGATCGAAGAACTGATAGAAAGATGCGAGGCCGAGGACAAAGAGAAGCTGCTCGACATGCTGATCGCGCTGAAAGCGATCGGCGGAAGGCGCTCCTACGAATTCGCGATAAGGCATGAGGATTCGGTGATCTCGGTCATGGCGACGACTTACGTCACCGAGCTCAAAGAGAGCAATATGACCGTGGTCATTACATCGCTCACCGATATTTCCGCGAAGAAGTCGCTTGAGAAGGCGCTTACCGCGATGTCCGAGACAGATGCGCTGACCGGGATCAGCAACCGCGGCGGCGGAGAAGCGAAGATCATGAAGCTGCTCGAGGACGGCACGCCCGGCATGTTTGCGCTGATGGACGTGGACAAATTCAAGAGCGTCAACGATACCTTCGGACACGGCGTGGGCGACAAGGTTCTTATAGAGGTTGCGGGATGCCTTGTAAGGTCGTTCCGTGACGCCGATATCGTGATGCGACTCGGCGGCGATGAGTTTGCCGTATACGCGACCGGCATGACGAAGCCCGAGGCGGCGAACGCTTGCCTGAACCGTCTGTACAGCGAGGTTGAGAAGATCGACGTCGAAGAGATGCGCGGCACCGGACACAAGGTTTCGATCAGTCTGGGCGCGGTATTCTGCACGAAGCATCAGGTTCAGTCCTTTGACGAACTCTACCAACAGGCGGACGCAGTCATGTATGTTTCGAAGCGCGGCGGCGGAAATCATTTCCAGATCGCATAATACCTTGACTTTTGGGCGGATTTGTATTATTATTTCGTATCAAATGAATAATAGTTTTTGAAAATGGTGTTGAAGGAGACAGTACTCTGTATCGAAGCCTCACAGTGAGTCCGCGACAGTGCGAAGCGGATACCAGTACATGCAGACGAATATCCCTCCGGAGCCGCATGGCAGAAGCACACGCCGAGCACGTGCCAGTAAGTCATGACGTATTCCCCGCGTTAAGGGGAGTGGTATGAACCCGGATTTCTTAAGAAGGACGGGGAGTACTTTCAATGAGGTGGTATAAAATGCAGAGCCCGCATTCCTTATTGGAGTGCGGGCTTCACTCATTTACAGGAGGAACAAGCAATGTTCAAGAAAGTATCAACGGACATGAACTTTGTCGATCGCGAGAAAGAGATCGTAAAGTTCTGGAAGGAAGAAGACATCTTCAACAAGAGCCTGAAGCTGCGCGAGGGCTGCCCGACCTACACATTCTACGACGGGCCTCCCACAGCGAACGGCAAACCCCATATCGGCCATGTTCTGACCAGAGTTATCAAGGACATGGTACCCAGATACCGCACCATGAAGGGCAACTATGTGCCCCGTAAGGCCGGCTGGGATACACACGGACTGCCCGTAGAACTCGAGGTTGAGAAGCATCTCGGCCTCAACGGCAAGGACCAGATCGAGGAATACGGCATGGAGCCCTTCATCGAGCAGTGTAAGGAATCCGTGTGGAAATACAAGGGAATGTGGGAGGATTTCTCCGGAACCGTAGGATTCTGGGCCGACATGGATAATCCTTACGTTACCTATCATGATGATTATATCGAGTCCGAGTGGTGGGCGCTCAAGGAGATCTGGAACAAGGGCCTGCTCTACAAGGGCTTCAAGATCGTGCCTTACTGCCCTCGCTGCGGTACCCCTCTTTCGTCCGCAGAGGTTTCACAGGGCTATAAGACCGTTAAGGAGCGTTCGGCCATCGCGCGCTTCAAGGCTGTCGGCGAGGACGCGTACTACCTCGTATGGACGACCACGCCCTGGACGCTGCCTTCGAACGTTGCGCTTTGCGTGAACCCTTCGGATACCTATGTAAAGGTTAAGTGCGCCGACGGATATACCTATATCCTCGCAGAGGCTCTTGCAGACACCGTTCTCGGTAAATTCGCATCCGAGGACAAGCCCGCTTACGAGGTTCTCGAGCGCTGGAGCGGCAAGGAGATGGAGCGCAGAGAGTATGAGCCTCTGTTCGCCTGCTCGAAGGAATGCGCCGACAAACAGGGCAAGAAGGGCTTCTACGTAACCTGCGACGATTACGTTACGATGAGCGACGGTACCGGAATCGTTCATATCGCTCCCGCCTTCGGTGAGGACGATGCGAACGTAGGCCGCAACTATGACCTTCCCTTCGTACAGTTCGTAAACGGCAAGGGCGAGATGACCGCCGAGACTCCTTATGCGGGACAGTTCGTCAAGGACGCCGACAAAAATGTACTGATCGACCTCGACAAGGAGGGCAAGCTTTTTGACGCGCCCAAGTTCGAGCATGAATATCCTCACTGCTGGAGATGCAAGACTCCGCTTATTTACTATGCACGTGACTCCTGGTACATCAGGGAGACCGCTGTAAGGGACGATCTCGTTCGCAACAACGCGACCGTTAACTGGGTTCCCGAGACCATCGGAAGCGGACGTTTCGGCAACTGGCTCGAGAATATCCAGGACTGGGCTATCTCACGTAACAGATACTGGGGAACTCCCCTGAATATCTGGGAGTGCGAATGCGGACACCGCGAGTGCATCGGAAGCCGCGAGGAGCTTGCAAAGCTTTCCGGCAATCCCGACGCAGCCAAGGTTGAGCTTCACAGACCTTATATCGATGCCGTTACCTGCAAATGCCCCGAGTGCGGCGGCGAGATGAAGCGCGTTCCCGAAGTTATCGACTGCTGGTTCGATTCGGGCGCTATGCCTTTCGCACAGCATCATTATCCTTTTGAGAACAAGGAGCTCTTTGAAAAGCAGTTCCCGGCTCAGTTCATTTCCGAGGGCGTTGACCAGACCAGAGGCTGGTTCCACTCGCTGATGGCGGAGTCTACGCTGCTCTTTAACAAGGCGCCTTATGAGAATGTAGTTGTTCTCGGTCTCGTTCTCGATAAGGACGGAAAAAAGATGAGCAAGTCCATCGGAA
>CAMZAI010000164.1 GCA_947304065.1 uncultured Clostridia bacterium
AAAGTTACTTATGCGTATAATAGGGTGGGAGTAGAAAGTGTTTTATCACTATCCGGGAATGATTATAACACATATTTGTGTTGAATGTGTGTTTAAAAAATAAAAAAAGTATATCTTTTTTATAATCAAAGGAGGGAAAACCTATAAAAATTACTGTACTCTGTGTCGGAAAAATCAAGGAAAAGTTCTTTTCGCAGGCGGTGGACGAGTATCTTAAGCGTCTGTCGCGCTACTGCAAGCCCGAGATCATCGAGGTCGCGGACGAAAAGACGCCGGATGAAGCGTCGCCACACGAGGAGGACCTTATCAGGAAAAAGGAAGGCGAGAGGCTGCTAAAGAGCCTGAAGGATGACGCTTATGTGATCGCCCTCGCGATAGACGGCAAAAAGACCGACTCGGTCGGTTTCGCTGAGAACATCGAAAAACTCGGGATATGCGGGACCAGCCATATCACATTTATCATCGGCGGTTCGCTGGGGCTCTCTCCCGAGGTGCTTTCGCGTGCCGACATGAAGCTCAGTTTTTCCGACATGACTTTCCCTCACCAGCTGATGAGAGTCATCCTGCTTGAGCAGATCTACCGTGCCTACAGGATCACAAACCGTGAGCCGTATCACAAATAATGAAGATTACCTTTTTGAAAACACGAATTATGCTGCATAGCTGTTGTTTGTGTGATACAATATTACAGTATTGCGAAACTGTAAAATTGTACACAAACAGGAGGACTTAATGGGCAACGGTAATTCGGGCAAAAAAGGTAAGATCAGCAATCAGTTAATGTTGTTATTGATTCCGATGATCGCGGTTTTTATTTTGGCGGTCAGCGGAATTATTTTTATCAGGTCGAGGAGCATCATTACCGATGAGGCTATGAAGGGTCTGAATAACGAATCGGCGGCGAATGCCAACGATATCGGCTCCATGATCGGCGGAGTCATGCAGTATTACGACGCTCTGACCGATCTGACAGGCAGCACTTCCTATGCGAGCGATGAGGATATGCTGGGTGACCTCGAATTCGTAATGGACGAGTTTGACGTTACGCCCAACGGTATCTATTTCGGGCTTTCCGATAAAACATATCTCGATCCTTCCGGCTGGGTTCCCGATGCCGGATACGACGCTACGCAAAGAGACTGGTATCTGGACGGACTCGGGCACAGCTCCATGACGCTCGGAGAGGCATATCTCGATATGGATACCGGCGACATGATAGTTTCGATGAGCCGTGATATTACGTTTTCCGACGGCAGAAAAGGCGTGGCGGCTTCGGATATTTTCCTGAATAAGGTTTCCGTGGAAGTTGCGAACTATAAGCCCGGCGGCACCGGCAGCGCAGTTCTTTTTGACAGGAATATCATTTTGGCGAGCACCAATACCGAGTATAACGGAACCGCAGGCAGCTCGCATCCCGAAGACAAACTTATCACCGCGCTGGCAGCGAGGGTCACTGCGGGGGCCGACGGTGTTGAAACGCTTAAAGGCATCGACGGCAAGGACTATTTCGTTTCTTTCAATAAGGTTCCCAACACCGCCTGGACCATGGTGTCCTATGTTCTTCAGGCAGATGTCTTAAGGGGACTTAACAGGCTCAGCAATGTTTCCCTGATCATCGTTATCCTGATGCTGGTTGTGAGTTCTCTCGTCATCCTGTTCGTCGTAAGGAGGATGATCACAGGGCCCGTTACCGAGCTGACCGACAATATCATGCGCATCGCGGACGGCGATTTTACCGTTGATATCAAACAGGGCGGCAACAACGAGATCGGTACGATGAACAATGACATGCATGATTACGTTGCGAAGATGCGCGGTACGCTGACACAGATGCATGAGGTGACCGACAGGCTGACCGAGGAAGCCGCGAACAGCAGCAGGGCATCCGAGAGCATGAACAGGCAGGCCGATGAGCAGAGCAGTTCCATGACTAGCATCAGCGCAGCCATGAGCGACGTTTCACTCTCTGTAGGTGAGCTGGCCAACAACGCGACCGAACTGGCGCAGTCAGTCAGCGACATGACGCAGGACGGCAGCGCAGCCAATACTACGATGAAGGAACTCGTGAACAAGGCGCGCAAGGGCCGTGCGGATATGGAGAATGTCCGCAGGAATATGGATACCGTTTCCGTTTCGATGTCGGAGATGAGTGAGATGGTAGCCGTAGTGGACGCCGCCGCGCAGAAGATAAACAGTATCGTGGAAATGATCAACGCGATCTCGACGCAGACCAATCTGCTCTCGCTCAACGCTTCGATCGAGGCGGCCAGAGCAGGCGAGGCAGGCAGAGGCTTTGCCGTGGTTGCTACCGAGATAGGCAATCTGGCCAATGAGAGTGCGAGCGCCACCACTGAGATCAGCGGCATTATCGGTGACATCACATCGCAGATCGCAAAGCTTTCGGAGAAGTCGGAGGCGAACGCAAAGGATATCGCGGCGAGCGGAGAGGCAGTAACCGTTACCGAGGAGACCTTCTCCGAGATATTCGAATCGCTGGATGAGACCGGCAGGGTAGTCGGTGAGATGATCGCGAAGATGGAACGCGTCAACGAGATAGCGACTTCGGTAGCTGCCATTTCCGAGGAGCAGGCGGCCAGCGTTGAGCAGGTCAACACTACGGTCGATCAGGCGACACAGAGCGCGGAGAATGTCGCGCAGGAAAGCCGAGAGGTGGACAAGAGCGCCATAACCGTTGCCGAGTCCGCGGCCAGGATCGACGAATTCGTTAAGATGTTCCGCGTATAAGCCATTATCGCACATGTTGGGCACCGCTTCGGCGGTGCCTTTTTGCGGAAGTTTTATCAGCATTTTATTTGACGATTGTATTTCCTGTGTGGGATAATGAAAGACAGGATAACAAGGAGGGGGAATCTTATGAAAATGCTCTGGAGACTGAGCCGGGAGGCGATCAGGTACAGGACACTCTATATCATAGCTATCCTGTCCACGCTCTCGCTCACGGCGGTCAATCTGGCCGCGCCGAAGGTGCTCTCGAGGATGACCGGCATAGTCAGCGACGGGGTGACCGAAGCCGGCATGAAAACGATACTTGTGCTGACAGCGATACTGGTAGGACTTTATCTGCTGAGAGTCCTGTTCAGATTCCTGAGCAATTATCTGGCTCACAAGGCCGCATGGAACCTGGTGGGCGATCTGAGGACGCGCACCTATGACAAGGTGGAGCGCATGCATCTGGGCTATTTCCACGATAAGCAGACCGGCGATCTGATGAGCCGCATCGTCAATGACACGAGAGATTTTGAGCTGCTCTACGCGCACATGATCCCCGATACGATCACCAACATCGTGACATTCCTGGGTGTGCTGATCATGCTGCTCACGATCAATGTGAAGCTGGCCCTGATCACCTGCGCGCCGATCCCGCTGATATTTATCTCGGGCATCATTTTCTCAAAAAAGGTCCGTCCTTTCTTCAGGATATCCCAGAAGAAAATGGGCGAGCTCTCGGGAAAGCTGCAGGACAATCTCTCGGGCATCCACGAGATACAGTCGTTCGGCCGTGAGGAATACGAGACCGGACGCGTCGATGAAAAGAATTTCGAGCATGTGACAGCCATGCTGCAGGCGCTGAAACTGAGCGCGATATTCCATCCGTCGGTTGAGTTCATCTCTTCGCTCGGCACGGTACTGATCGTGTCCTTCGGCGGATATCTGGCGTGGAAGGAGAGCCTGCGGGTAGAGGACATCGTGGCCTTTCTGCTGTATCTGAGCCTTTTCTACGGACCGATCACCGGTCTGGCGAATCTCCTCGAGAACATGCAGCAGTCGCTGGCCGGGGCCGAAAGAGTGGTGGCAGTACTCGACGCGCCCTGTGAGATCGAGGATAAAAAGGACGCGGTGGAGCTGCGCGATGTCAAAGGCTCCATCGAGTTTAAGCATGTGAGCTTTTCTTACGAGACGGGCGGAGAGGTGCTGAAGGACATCTCATTTAAATGCGAGCCCGGCAAAATGCTGGCGCTCGTCGGACCCACAGGTGTCGGAAAGACCACTCTCACTCAGCTCATCTCGAGATTCTACGAGCCTACGGAAGGCCAGATACTGCTCGACGGGCATGATATCAGTGATGTGACGATCGAGAGCCTGAGGCGCAATATCTCGCCGGTGCTGCAGGATACGTTCCTGTTTAACGGCACCATAGCGGAGAATATCGGATACGCGGTTCCCGAGGCCGATCTGGAGGATATCAAAGAGGCGGCAAAGGCCGCTAATATACATGAGGATATCCTTGCCATGCCCGACGGCTACGATACGTTGGTCGGAGAGAGGGGATTACGTCTCTCGGGAGGACAGAAGCAGCGTGTGGCTATCGCGAGAGCTATCCTCAGACATTCGCCGGTCATCATTCTCGATGAGGCTACTGCTTCGGTCGATGTGGAGACCGAGCAGCAGATACAGCAGGCGATAGCGGGCATCGCGGGCTCGCGCACGATCGTTGCGATCGCGCACCGGCTCTCGACCATACGCAGCGCGGACAAGATACTCGTGATCGAGGACGGCAGGGTAAAGGAGAGCGGAACCCATGACGAGCTGGTGGCCCTCGGCGGCAGCTACGCGAGGATGAGCAGGATACAGTCATCCGCTTCAAAGGGGATAGCGTGATATTGTTTTGACTCGTATTGGGATTTTACACAAAGATGTGGAGGAGGTAGTATGAGATACCCTGAGTTTTTAAAAGACGGCGGCAGGATCGGTTTTATAGCGCCTTCGTTTGGCTGCGCGACAGAGCCGTACAAGTCGCTTTTTGCGGCTGCACAGGAGCGTTTTAAGAGAATGGGCTACGGGATCGTGCTCGGCCCGAATGCCTGCGCGGATGCCGGCATCGGCAAATCAAACACGCCCGAGCTGTGCGGCGCGGAGATCAATGATTTCTTCTTAAATGACAGGAGTGACGCGATCATTTCCTGCGGCGGCGGGGAGACGATGTGCGAGGACCTGCCTTTTGTGGATTTTGACGCGATAGGGAAGGCTGTGCCCAAGTGGTTCATGGGCTACTCGGACAATACAAACCTGACCTTCACACTGCCCGTGCTTGCCGATACAGCGGCGATCTACGGACCGTGCGTGTCCGATTTCGGAATGGGAGAGCTCCATCCTTCACTGAACGATGCCTTCGGCGTTATGTGCGGCAAGGTCTCGGAAGTGCATAATTACGATAAATGGGAAAAAGAACAGTTAAAGAGCGAAGAGAACCCGTTCGCGACTTATAATGTTACCGAGGATTTCAAACTCAGGGCATTTATGGGACCGAACGAGATCACGGCCTCGGTAGGCGCCTGCAAGGTACAGGGCAGGCTGATCGGCGGCTGCCTCGACTGCCTGGCGAATCTCGTCGGTACGCCTTTTGACAGGGTTTCGGATTTCGCCGCGAGATACGCGGATGACGGCATACTCTGGTTCTTAGAGGCCTGCGACCTCAATGTGATGAGCATCAGGCGCGCCCTGTGGAATCTCGACCAGGCCGGCTGGTTCGAGCATGCGAGCGGTTTCCTGATCGGACGCCCGCTGCAGTACGATGACGCATGGGGCGATTTTGACAGGATCGCTGCAGCGGTCGGAGTTCTGTCAAAATACAATGTGCCGATCATACTTGACCTGGATATCGGTCATCTGCCTCCGATGATGCCGATAGTGAGCGGCGCGCTGGGACATGTGACGGTGGAAGGAAATACTTTCAGGATGCGGTACGAATTTAAATAAGGTTTCAAGAGATGGGATAGTCCGGACATGGGGATGGTTCTTCTGTCTGCGAAGTGCGCAGACAGAAGAACCGTCTCCATGTCTTACCTATACTAAAGAATTTTTCAGAAAAATTAGCACTCTCCCCTTGACAGTGCT
>CAMZAI010000165.1 GCA_947304065.1 uncultured Clostridia bacterium
GGAATGGCAGTCATCATTTTCATCCTGCTGCTGTTCTTCTCGCTGATCAGTGACGGTATCGCATATTTTTACTCTTTGTATAAAGAGATCATTTTCAGAGTATACTAACGAAAGGGGAGAACTATGGAAGGGTTAAAAGATTTTCTGATATCTCTGGTCAAGGTTATCATCCCCTGCGCGATAATCGCTGTGATAGCTGTTATCATCGTAAAGCTGCAGCCCGAACCGGTACCTGAACCCGAAATTGAGATCAGGGGCTTTGATGATGAGGCGTCAGAGATATTCCTTGAAAATGATGATCTGAAATTCACGATGGATACGGGTACCACTTACTTTACCGTTGAGGATAAGAACAGCGGTAAGATCTGGTATTCCAATCCTGTTGATGCCGATGATGACCCGAAGGCGCTTCCGGCGGACAAGGCACTGCTTAAGTCCACGATGATACTCACCTACGGCGATAACATAGGTAAATGGACACAGTACAACAACTACGAACTCAGCATCGAGAACGGTCTCTATGAGATCGAGCAGAATGCCGATTCGATCAAGATCAGGTATACGATCGGCAACGTAAAGAAGGAGTACATCCTTCCCGTAGCCGTTCCGGAATCCAGAATGAACGAGCTTCTCGACCTGATGGAAAAGAAGCAGCAGAAGCAGGTTAAGGAGTATTACCGTAAGTACGATATCAAGAAGCTCCGTAAGACCGATAACAAAGAGGAGCTTCTTGCGAAGTATCCCACCCTCGAGGAGGAGCCCGTATACGTCCTCATCGACACGGCGGCTGATTATCTGAAGAAAAAGATCGAAGATATCTTTGCAAGTGTCGGATATACATATGAGGACTATGAGGCGGATCTTGCCAGATACGAGAACAAAACCGAGCAGGATATGCCGATCTTCAACGTATCTATGGTTTACCGCCTCGAAGGCAATAAGCTGGTCGTTGAAGTTCCTTACGAGGAGCTTGAGTACAAGTCGGATTATCCGATCGTTACGCTCAAGGTGCTTCCTTTCATGGGAGCCGGCGGAACAAAGGCCGAAGGCTTCATCGTAGTACCCGAGAGCGGCGGCGGACTGATCGCGTTCAACAACGGCAAGCAGGATCAGAACGCATATGCTTCGCAGATCTACGGATGGGATCTGGCTTCGAGCAGAAAGGCCGTTGTCAGCGAGCCCAGGAACGCATTCCCGGTGTTCGGTATATGCAATGACGGCGCTTCGTTCGTCTGCGTGAGCGATATCGGTTCTTCGTTCGCTTCGGTAAACGCCGATGTGAGCGGACGTTACAACAGCTACAATTACGCGAATTTCTCTTATTCGGTACTTCACTATGACAGTTATGCGGTATCGAGTAAGTCGAGTTCAACTTTCTACGTTTACGAGGCAGAGGTTCCTCATTTGACCGTTACACAGAAGTACTGCTTCAGCGATAAGACCGATTACATCGGCATGGCCGGCGTATACAGGGATTATCTCCTTGAAAAGTACCCTGCGATGGCAGGAAGCACAGACTCCGAAGTTCCGATAGTCATTGATGTGCTCCAGGCGGTCGACAAGGTTCAGCAGAAGTTCGGAGTGCCCGTTTCGGCGGCGCTGCCTCTCACCACATACGATGAGACGGTCGAGCTTGCCGACAGGCTTTCGGCGCTCGGACTCACAGACTGCAAAATGCGTCTTTCCGGCTGGATGAACGGCGGAATAAAGCATGATGTGCTGAATAAGGTAAAGACGGTTTCCGAGCTCGGCAGCAAGAAGAAATTTGACAATATGCTTTCTTCGCTCAAGTCGAAGGGAGTGAGCGTCTTCCTGGACGGACAGTTCGAATTTGCTTATGACAACAAGGCGTTCGACGGCTTCTCGGTATTCAGTGATTCGGCCAAGATGGTAACCCGTGAGGAGGTCGAGCTCTATACCTACTCGATCATCTGGTACGGACAGGAAACCTACAACGATCCTTACTACCTGTTAAGACCCGAGCACCAGCAGGAGTACTTCAATACCCTTAAGGATTACGCCAAAGCTAAAGGCACCGGCATTTCCGCAAGGAATATCGGTTACCTCCTCAATTCGGATTTCAATCCCAAGAATCTCTATACGAGAGAGAAGATGATCGAAGTCCAGAGAGAACTGCTGAAGAACGCGTCTGCAGAGGGTGAAGGGATACTCATCAATTACGGCAATGAATACGCGATCGAATACGCCGATGTCATCACTTCGATGGACATTACAAATTCGAACGGCGCCATCATTGATTACGACATCCCGTTCTATGAGGCTGCGCTCCACGGCATCAAGGATTACACCGCCGTGCCGATCAACCTCGCAGAGGATTACACTTTGGAACTCCTTAAGTCCGCGGAGTACGGCGCAGGTCTTTCGTTCATGTTCATGATGGAAGACGCCGGCTCGCTTCAGGATACGTTCTACACAAAGTATTACGGAGCGGATTTCGAGAGATGGAGCGGTCTTTTTGAAGAGATCTATAAAAAGTACAAGACATCGTTCGACGGTCTGAATTCTGTGAAGATCACGGGACACAGCCTCGCAGGAGACCACTGCCGCGTGACGGAGTACGAGGACGGAACGAAGGTATATGTAAATTACGGCTATGCGGACGAGACGGTCGACGGAGTTACCGTTCCCGCCAGAGACTATGTTGTGGAAAGAAGGTGATGCACGTTGAGTAAGAAAACTAAACAGAAAAACCTTGCAAAAAAACGTGCGGTATCCGGATATCTTTTCATACTGCCGTTCATACTCGGTTTCCTGTTCTTTATGGTGAAGCCGTTCTTCCAGTCGCTGTATATGTCCTTCTGTACCGTGGACATCAGCGCACAGGGAGTAAAATACATTTTTGCGGGTCTGGACAACTATAAGAGAGCTTTCCTTATCGACCCGGAATTCAACCAGATGCTTACCGACGAAGTATGGAGAATGGTCATCAACTCGATCTCCACGATCATCTTCAGTATTTTCGTTGCCCTGATGCTGAACACACAGTTTAAGGGCAGGGCGTTCGTAAGAGCGGTGTTCTTCCTTCCCGTTATTTTCTCTTCGGGTATCATTGTAGGACTTGACGCGAACAACGCATTGCTCTCGAGCATGGCAAAATCAGCGGAAGCAAGCACCGGAAGCTCGGTAACCGCAGTCCTGGAGCAGATCCTTACATCTGCAAATGTCGGATCGAAGTTCATGGATACGATCTTTGACATTGTCAACAGGGTTTACGACATTGCGAGCGCTTCGGGTATCCAGATCATCATCTTCCTTTCGGCACTTCAGACAATACCGCAGAGTATGTATGAGGCCGCCGACATCGAAGGCTGCACGAAGTGGGAGAGTCTCTGGAAGATCACCATGCCTATGATCAGCTCCATGTTCCTGGTTAACTGGATCTACACGATCGTCGACTTCTTCACGAAGACGGACAACCAGATCATGAACAAGATCAAGACACAGATGACAACTTACATGGCCTACGACTTCAGTTCGGCGCTGGCGTGGATATACTTCGCCGTCGTAATGGTCATGGTCGGCGTGAGCGCGCTAATAATTTCGAAGGTGGTGTATTACTATGAGTAAAACGGCTAACAGCAATACGCTGACTTTCAAAGAGAGAAACCGGCTTTCGGGAGGATATCTGCTCAGGAAGAAGACATTGGGAGTTATCATCAATATCTGCTTTTTCCTGCTGATGTTCGGACTTTGTTTCCTGATCCTGCAGCCCATTCTCAACAAGATCTCGCTCAGCCTTATGACTGAATCGGATCTTTACGATTCGACGATCAACCTGCTTCCGAGACATTTTACGATATCCAATTTCGGACTGGCTGCACAGCTGATGGAATACCGCGTGGCGTTCAGGAACTCACTGCTTGTTTCGGGCGGAGTATCGCTCGTTCAGCTGATCGCCTGCACACTGGTAGGATACGGATTCGCACGATTCGATTTCCCGCTGAAGAAGTTCTGGTTCTTCTGCGTGATACTCGTTATCGTTATCCCTCCCCAGACCATTTCGTCGGCACTGTATCTGCACTTTTACTACTACGATTTTATGGGCCTGTTCAAGGCTATAAAGGGAAGTACGATCAATCTTCGCGGTTCAATGCTGCCTTACTTCCTGATGAGCGCGGGCTGCATGGGATTAAAGGACGGACTGTACATTTTCCTGATCAGGCAGTACTTCAGGGGAGTGCCGAAGGAGCTTGAGGAAGCGGCTTACGTAGACGGCTGCGGCACCTTATCCACCTTCATCCGCATCATGCTTCCCGACGCGAAGCCCATTCTGGTTTCATGCTTCCTGTTCAGCTTTGTATGGCAGTGGACGGACAGCTTCTACACAAACCTGTTCATGGGCAGGGTTAAGGTTCTTTCAAGAGAACTCGGTTCCCTCGCGGACAGCTTAAGCTACTATGTCCAGCGTATTTCCGGCGGATCATCGCAGGCTTCGGTCGGATACATGCAGCAGATCAATGCTGTCGGAGTACTGATGGTTGTTACCCCGATCATACTCCTTTACCTGGTTGCACAGAGAGGCTTCGTAGAGTCCTTGTCTCAGACAGGTATAAAGATGTGATTATAGCGAGAGCACACGGTTGGACTTTGCACACTTGAATTCGACCATGTGAAACATGTTCCGATCAGAATACAGCCATATGTAAACCGAAGGTATGCAATATGGCTGTATTTGATTGGAATAAGCGCGAGATGATATTTGGCAAATATTCACTCCGAAATCGCAATATATGAGAAGTAAAGAAGCGCCGCTTTGCGTATAATTTTCTTGTAACTAGGGGGAAACGTTACATTTTTCTATTTAATTTACATCATTGTAACTACAAATGATGGGAAAGTGAGAAGTTTTATGAAGAATCTTAAGAGAGTGGCAGCTATCCTTCTTGCTCTGTGCCTTGTCATGGGATGCGCTGCCTGCAGCAACTCGTCTTCGGGTGACAACCCGCAGACCACCGCGGCTCCCGACTCCGGCAAGACCGACTCCGGAAAGACCGACGACACCAAGACTACGGCGGCTCCCGATGCCGGCAAGACCGATCCCGCTACTACGGATGCTCCTTCGGAGCCCGATCCCGAGCCCGTTGTTGAGAAGCCCGACACAAAGGCTTATCTTGATGACGAAGGTATCTGGAGATACACCGATACCGATGAGATCGTAAACCTTGGCGGAATGCTCATCGAGCTTGGACAGCATTTCGGCGGCGATGAGGTTGAGCCTACAACCGCATCTGAGATCGCACGTGCCGAGTATCTTGATTACATTCAGGAGACTTACAACTTCACCTTCAAGGAAGTTAAGCTCGGCAGCTTCGGTATCATGCAGGATATCATCAACGATTTCTGTACCACCGGCGGTGATGAGAACTATGTATTCTGTCTTGACAACGCATGGATCACAGCTCCCATGAACAAGGGTCTGTTCTATGATCTTGCAACGTTAGACTGCATCGATTTCTCGGAAGAGAAGTGGGATTACTCGACATCTTACAAGATGAAGAAGGGCGATTCCATCTACGGTATGAGAGCTATGGCTGCAGAGCCCCGCGGAGGCCTCTGGTTCAACAAGAGGATCATGAGAGAGCTCGGCGTAGATCCCGAGTCACTTTACGATATGCAGGCCAGCGGAAACTGGACCTGGACCGAATTTGAAGAGCTTTGCAAGAAGCTCACGAAGGACCTTGACGGCGACGGCATCATCGATGTTTACGCTATGTCTTCATTCAGCGGCGAGGC
>CAMZAI010000166.1 GCA_947304065.1 uncultured Clostridia bacterium
CGCGGATTCTCAGCGTAAGACTCCTTTGTATAGCCCTTGGTAATCGTGGCTCCGTTCAATGTAAGTACGCCATTATCGGCGTCAAAACTGACGGTTCCGTCTCCGAGAACATTGGCTTTATCCTTGCATGTCAGGACATCGATCCCATTAACATAAAGTGCTCTGAGTTTTTCGTCTGCCTTGATCTTCTGAGGCAGAGTCATAACAACACAAAGAACTAAGAATCCAAATAAAACGCCGAGTTTGTTCAGTTTCATATTAAAACCGCCTTTCTTCTCATCTTACTTATTCTTCCATGCATAAGCCATTACATACGCTGCCTGCGCCTCAGCTGAAGTTCCTTCTGCCACAAAATCCGGACAACCGCATACTTCCCTGATTATACCATAATCATCGACTTTTTCTGTTACCGTCCGGAACGCCTTATCGGCGTACTCCCTGTATTTTCCCGGAATATAACCTTCTTTTATCCCTCGATAAACAGTCGCTGCCATCATCATAGCTGAGGTTCCGTCGATGAAGCTGTCCTCACTGTCAAGGATATCCCTGAACCTTCCGTCTGCAGTAATAAACGGCAGCATTCCATCGAGCACTTCAACAAGATATCCTGTAAGTTCTTCAGCAATTTCGGGTTTGCCATTTTCTTTTGCCGCTGCAATAACTCTGGTCAGTCCCATAAGCACCCAGCCATTGCCTGTCGCCCAATGAACCTTCCTTACAAACCGGTCACCGTCCACATCCTTGATATGGTAAAACAGCTGGATTTCCGCGTCGTACAGGTGCTTTCTGTATCCTCGTATCTGAGTCAACGCTTCATCGAGTTCGCCCATCACTGCCAGGAACGGCGGCATCATGTATACTCCGTCAGCCCATACCTGAGCTGCTGTATAGTCTTCGAAGAAAGATCTGGTGCTATGGCATATCAGCCCGTCGGATGTTCGCGGAGCCTTCTCCATCAGGTACTCCAGCATCTTCTTGGCTCCGTCCAAGAAGAACCGGTCTCCGGTCTTCTGATACGCCCGCAGGCATACTTCACCGTTTGACGCCGGATCGCATACAGTTGCTCCTCCGCCTACCATGGCCAGTCTGCCGTCACTATTCATTCTTTTGACAGCGTCATAAGCCATCGGCAGCCACAGTTCATCGCAGCCCAGCTCATACAGTGCCTGTGCACAAACACCCTGTTCCCAGGAATGTCGCTGCATCGCAAGCATGGCGTTGACGACTCGTTTGATAGTTTCGTCCATAAAAAAATCGGTTCTCCTGCCTGATTTATACGGTGCATGTCTTATTCTATATATCCGCCCGGATATAATGTTGACGAATACAGTCTCTTCGGCTGTGGGATAGGTTTTCCCGAAGGCTTTTCGTGCACATCGATGAATGTTCCCGAATATACAGCCGCCTCTTTATCTCCGTAAACTATCACGTCCTCCATCCCTCTTCCGAAGAGATCGCCGTGGAGCACATAATCGCCTTTTGCCGACTCAATGGGGAATTCCGCGACCATATTGAACTCATGATCGTAGAGTCCCGGATTTACGCCGCCTCCGCGCCTGTAAGCGAGTATGTAATCCCGCCCCTCTCCGTTCCAGTTACGAAGTGTCTCAGCAATGGTCAGCCAGCCCTTTGTCTGCCTGTTTTCCTTTCGCACTTCGTGACCGTTGCAGTCCACCAGGAATAATCCGTCCAGACCGTCCCACTGACCTTTATAGCCATCTCCGCGTCGTATGCGGTCTAGTCCCGCGAGCTGCAGTCCGGGAGCTCCGGGTATGAACTTGCCTAGAGCAATATGCTGTGACTCGATCGAGCCGTCATATCTCCACAGTTCTTCTCCTTCAGCACTGTAGAGGCAGGTAACGCTGCCGCCAATGGCCAGTTCCGGTTTTCCGTCGCCGTTTACATCTCCGACCCAGATACAGTCGGCGTGGTCCTCGAGATCGTGGCAGGACCACATTATATTTCCGTTATGGTCGAGACAGTCATATCCGGCCATGATCTCGTCATAGCCATCGCCGTTAATATCGTAAGCGTAAGGGAAATGACCGATGTTCCCGTGATGCGTCCACATCACGTTGAAATCGCGGTCCATGGCCCACATATTGAAGTATCTGTCCTTGAGTATTATCTCGCCGGGCCTGTCAGCTCCGGTCAGATTTGCGATTATTATACAGTCGTGCGCTTCATCCGCAGGCAAAGGATAGTCTTTCTTTATCCGTCCTGTCCTGCCTTCCAGAACTGTGAACCGCTTGTTCATGACGCACAGAACTTCCGGCTCACCGTCTCCGTCATAATCAAATATCTGCGCAGGGAAATCCGAGCCGAAATTACCGGGCTTTCCGGACAGATCGCCTGTCTGCCAGAGCATATTTCCTTCAAGGTCAAACGCGGTCACACAGGTCACCTGATGCGGCACATACCTGTCGTCTATATCTCCGTCAGCCCTGACAAAGACGACCTCCATGCGGCCGTCTCCGTTGATGTCTCCCAGCAGACCCTTACCATTGCCTGCCGCCTCTATTGAAAATCTGTTGATCAGTTTTGCTTCCATTTCAGTCTCCAACTACTATCTTCTCCTGCGGAATATGAAGCCTTACGACTCTCTTCAGTTCATTGATATCCACAGGCTTGCTGATATAATCCGTAAATCCCATCTCCAGGTATTCCTCACGTACTCCGTGCAGCGCGTTCGCGGTCATCATGACCATAGGAGTGTCGGGATTAAGATTCTCAGGATCTTCTTTGGCCTTCCGGTAGGCCTGGATCCCGTCCATTCCGGGCATCATGTGATCCATGAAGATCATGTCGTACTTCTTTTCGCGCATTTTCTGAAGTGAATCCGGACCGTTCAGTGACGTTTCTACCTTACCGCCCAGATCGTCGAGGAACTTGCTTGCGATGATGAGATTTACCCTGTTGTCATCCACAACGAGATAAGTGCAATCGGGCGTTTTATAAGCTGCCTCTTTATCTTTCTTCAAGGAGCTTTCGTCTTCCCCGTCAGTCTGCTTTTTGTTAACAGTCTGCGGGATCACAACAGTGAATACCGAGCCTTTTCCGTATTCGCTGGTCACATCGATACGCCCGTTCATCAGATCCGTCATGCGCTTCACTATCGCGAGTCCGAGACCTGTGCCTTCGATGCTGCGGTTGTGCTCTTCGTCCAGTCTCTTATAGTCTCCGAACAGATAGGGAAGATCCTCTTCCTTTATTCCGATGCCCGTATCCTTTACGCTGATGCGGAGGTTTATGACATCCTCAGAAACCTTCTCGGAAGTGATCTCGAGCTTTACCTCGCCCTTATCGGTGTATTTTACGGCGTTGTTCAGGATATTTATCATGATCTGTCTGATGCGCAGCTCATCGCCGATCAGGCGGTCGGGGATTGAGGGATCTGTCTGCTGAATATATTTCAGGTCCTTCTGCTCTGCCTTTATGCGGATCATGGTATCTACTTCGCCGGTCATTTTATGCAGCGTGTAAGGCGCTTCATTTATCTCCATCTTTCCGGACTCGATCTTGCTCAGGTCCAGGATATCGTTGATAACGGAAAGCAGTACATGTCCGGCGTCTTTTATGTTGTCTGCATATCCCCTGATCCTGTCCACAGATGAGTCATCGATTATTTTTTCCGGTCCGATCTCATTTATTATCAGCTCATCCATACCTAGCACCGCGTTCAGGGGCGTTCTGATCTCATGAGACATATTGGCCAGGAAATCGCTTTTGGCGCGGTTGGCTTTGATCGCGTCCTGCTCGGCGATCCTCAGCTTGTCATTGCTCCTGATCAGTTCATGGTAATCGGCAGTCTCCAGCGAAAAATACAGCACAAAAATACCGGCCGAACCAAAAGGCAGGGACAATAAGATTGCTCCGTCCGTAGCGGCCTGTATCACTGTTCCGAACAGCGTTATAAGTGACGCCGCGGAAAGCGACAGCTGTTCTCTCGAACCAAGTGTGCGCATGCGGATGATCAGCAGGATCATACCGCTCGTAAGATAATAAACGGGCGGCGAGAAAACGATCGGTACGAACAGTGAACCGTGCATATAGGTTCCGTCGGGATTATACCAAAGTATGAACTTTAGCGGCAGATTCAGGATCATCAGGGCCAGATACAGGCCAAATATCGCATTTCCGACGACTCTGATCCATTTAAATTTCTTCGCGCTGTCAACATATTCGAGCATGTATACTACAAATATCCTCGAAGCCATAACGCACATAATTGAATCCATCGTACGAAGGATCGTGCATATAACTATCGGAGTTCCGAGCTCGGGATATGCGAAAACATAGGTCAGTATGCTGACAAAAAGCGCGATCAGCATATTGATCTCAAGCGAGCGGAAAAGCTTATATGTGCGTATTCTTTCACGGTTTGAGTCATTGAAAGATATCAGATACAGGACAAGCAGGTATCCGAGTGACGCGATCTCAAAATATGTTTTGGGCGGTATGGAATAGTTATGCAGCATATGTTTATCAGTATTTTGTCCTAAGATTATACTTCTTGCAGATCTGTTCGGGCGTCATGGATCTCAGCTCATTGCTGTGCGCAAGATTCATGAGTTTCAGGAATAATCCGCGTCGGATGCCTCTTTCCTCATCACCGAAATAATCGTAGTATCGGAAATTGCCGCGACTGTCGGTGGTCTGCCTTTTTGCTTTTTCGTAAATATCCTCGGGATCGGTTCCGGGAACGACATTGCAGTACCAGGGGATCTCCCTGACCGGGATTCCGATCACCTTCCATTTGGCGTTCTGGTAATCTGAGTTAATGAACAACGTATGGATATCTTTAATGATATCCTCCTGGAAACCGATGCATATCTGATTCAGATAATAATTCTGTCCGTTGATCTCCACGCCTCTTTCAAGGAACTGATAGCAGTCGTCCCTGTAAGTCGAAGGCGGAACGTACATGCCGTCGTAGCAGGGAACGGTAAGGATCGCGGCGGTATGTTTTTTGTTCCAGTTCAGATCGTACTTGGCTCTGCCGCTTCCGTTGTTCTCCCAATCATAATTATCGTGCTTGCAGGCAGCCTTTTTAGCAGCTTTTGAGCCCAGTGACTTTCCGGACCAGAAGCAGATATCATCCTTCCATTGCTTCCAGATGTCCTCCATTTCTACATTGCCGTTCTTGTTGCTCGTGAAATCGGTAAAGTCGACGAAATAATATTTTCCGCCGTCTTTTATGTAATTGTACTGATGTCCGTAATCGCCCGTGATCAGCACGAATCCGACTTCCTCGTAATCGTCCGCAAGCATGTACGCAAGCACCGTCGAAGTCTCACAGCATACGCCGAAACCCACATCTATGCATAATTCCGGCGAATTGCTGACGGACCACCCGTCCCTTACATAACCCATCATGCCCTCGATCTCGTCGTAATGATAATCAGATATATAGAGCCAGAACATGAATTCCGAGACCGTCGATATCTTCTCCTGAAGATATTTCGCGTAAGTATCATTATCCCAGTTATAGCCGTATCCGCCGCCGGTCTGGACATTATGCAGGTTTACGTTGTAGAGGAATTCCCTGTCTTTACTGAGCTCTGTCTCGTAAAAGGGAACATCCATTACGCCGCGCGCCTTTTTCTTGTCCGCTGCCTCTGCGCCCGCGGGCAATGCCGTACATACAAGAATTACAGTCAGAAACAACGATAATAATCTCTTCATGACGCCTCCTGAATGAT
>CAMZAI010000167.1 GCA_947304065.1 uncultured Clostridia bacterium
CCCGGCAGCTGCAAGACTGTAGGAGACTGGAGCTTCCAGGATTGCCCCAATCTTAAGACTATCACCGTCGAAGAAGGCGTTGTATCGCTCGGACAGGGCTTCGCACGTTCAGACGATGCGCTTGAGACTTTGAAGCTTCCGACTACGCTTAAGTCCATCGGCAATTATTCGTTCAGATGGTGCAACAATCTTGATAATGTTACGGTCGGCAAGAAGACTGTCGATTATTTCCATCAGTTCGGCGAGCTCGGCATTAAGCTTGGAGAGTATCCTTTCACAAACTGCTCATTCCTGCGTAAGGATTTCTCACCCTCGTACAAGACAAGCAAGTGGTACAAGGCTGTTCATGAGCTGAAGCTCACAGGCGATTACGCAAAGGATATCCTGATGATCGCGCGTTCGCAGCTGGATTATCACGAGGGCGATACCTTTGACGAGCAGCACGGAAACAATAAGAACGGCAGCAAGGACTATGCCGAGTACAATTATTTTTGCTGCGATCCCGGAACCATGTGGTGCGGCGAGTTTGTCGACTGGTGCTACGCGATGGCGGGCGTGCCCGACGAGCTCTACAGCCTCTCTTCATCGGACAATGAGTTTGAGAATAAGCATGCATGGGCAGATACGACCTACGCGGGCGGCAGCTATAAGTTAAAGCCCGGTGACATTATCATGTTCCTGGCCGACCCCGATAAGGACCACGTGATCCTTGTCGAGTCGATCGAAGACAACGGTGATTACATTACCGTGCATTCCGTGGACGGCAACCACAGTCAGGCTGTTGTTACCGATACCTGGAGGATCGAGAAAAAGACCGGTAAATGCAAGGATTATAATTACAGCAGCAACGGCCGTGTAGATACGATCTACGGTCCCGATTGGAGCCTTGCGGGCAGGTTAAAGTTCTATAACGTCAAATTTAATGCGAACGGCGGCACTTCCGCGGTTGAGTCAAAGAAGGTTTCGAACAACGCGTTTTACGGTATCCTTCCGATCCCCGAGAGATCGGGCTACACCTTTGACGGCTGGTATACCGAAAAGGAAGGCGGCAAGCTGATCACAGCTTACAGAACGGTTCAGCTGACCGGCGATACGACTCTGTACGCGCACTGGTCCGCAGGTTCCGGAGATGAAGGCGGAAAGAAAAAGGACGAAGTTAAGATCACGATCAAGGCTTCAAAGTCGAAGGTAAAGAAGTCTGCAGTTAAGAAGAAGGATGTAACCGTTACGATCAAGGTCAGCGGCAACACCGGAAAAGTGATATTTACAAATGTTTCCGCAGCGAAGCTTAAGAAATACGTGACCGTATCGGACAAGGGCGTCGTAACCTTTGCGAAGGGTGCCGCCAAGGGCACTTATAAGATCAAGGTAACCGTAAAGGATGACAGCGGTAATACCGCCGTTGAAAAGGTAATAAAGATCAAAGTTAAATAATGATCCCGGCGCAGGCGGAAATCGATCCGCCTGCGTTTTTTATCCGCACCTTCGGTTTAAAGACCGGTTGGGATTGACGTGTAAGATACGACATGATAATATATAGCAAAGAGTTCGCGAAGAATCCGCGGACTTGACTAAAAGAGAAAGGCGCATTTGCGAGAGTGATCCAATGAATATTCGATAAGTTTTTCGGTAATTACAGACAGCTGCGGTCCCTTATGGGGCTTATTTGTGTATTCCGAAAGCGGTTCGATGTATTCATTAAGGCCGGGTCAGACGCAGACTGCGCGTTTTTTGGCATACTGGGCTTTTTTTATGCATGGATCTGCTTTCGGTACAGGAGCGGGTTCTTTTATTTTTGCGTGATAAACGAATGCCATCAGCCGGCGTTCTTTGCTCGCGAGATGATAATACCCGGTGATGAGAGAGTTAGGAGTTGATGCATTAATGGCTCAGATAAACGTAAACAATCTGACGTTTTCTTATGACGGAAGTGCCGATACCGTTTTAGAGGACGTAAACTTTAATATTGACAGCGATTGGAAGCTGGGAATGATAGGCAGGAACGGCAAGGGAAAGACGACTTTGCTGAATCTGCTGCGCGGGAAATATGAGTATAACGGCAGCATTTCGACAGGAATGATCTTTGACTATTTCCCTTATGATGTAAATGAGGCAGACCTCGAAAAGACAGCTGATGAACTGGCTGCAGGCTGGAAGCCACATGCCGAAAACTGGCAGATACTGATGCAGATCAATCAGATCGGACTCGATCCCGAGCTGCTTTACAGGCCTTTTAAGACTCTCAGCCACGGCGAGAGGACACAGGTGATGCTGGCGGTACTGTTCGCGGGCGAGAACGAATTCCTGCTGATCGACGAGCCGACGAACCACCTGGATACTCAGGCAAGAAATGTTGTGAAAGAATATTTAAACTCAAAGAAGGGCTTTATCCTTGTATCTCATGATCGTGATCTGCTCGATACGGTATGCGATCATGTGCTTGTACTGAACAGAAAGACCGTTGAGGTACAGACAGGCAACTTCTCGTCATGGTGGGAAAATAAGGAGCGAAGCGATGCTTTTGCAAAAGCCGAGAATGAAAAGCATCTGCGTGAGATCGGAAAGCTGAAAGAAGCCGCAGACCGGACAGCGCGCTGGGCGGAAAAGAACGAAGGCACAAAGATAGGTTTTGACCCGTTAAAAGAGCATGACAGGTCAAAGAATACACGTGCATTTATCGGTGCAAAGACCAAGAAAATGCAGGCGCGCGTTAAGGCGTACGGAAAGCGCATTGACAATGAGATAGAAGAGAAAGAAGGACTTCTGCAGGATATCGAGGAAGTTGCGGATCTGAAGCTCATGCCGATGCGTTACCACAAGGAAGTGCTGGTTGAGGCGAGGGATCTTTGTCTCAGGTATGAGGGAGCGGAAAAAGACCTGTTCTTAGGGATGAGATTTCGTATAAATCGCGGTGACCGCGTATTCCTGGCAGGAGAGAACGGCTGCGGGAAGTCGAGTATCATTAAGGCTATCCTGCAGAAGCTCGCGGCAGGAGGACTTAACACACCCGCAATGCGGCAGTCATTCGTTGGAAATGCTTTCGCAGATATTCATGCACAGCTGAAGATCGAAGGCATCCTCGACGTTTCCTCGGGGCTGATCATTTCCTACATTAATCAGGATACATCATTCCTGTCCGGATCGCTGCAGGATTTCTGCGAGCAGCATGCCCTGAGCTACAGTATTTTCCTCGCTATCCTCAGACAGCTGGATTTTGGACGCGCGCAGTTCGCGAAGAATATGGAAGACTTCTCCGAAGGCCAGAAAAAGAAAGTTCTGATCGCTGCGAGCCTGCTCACGCCTGCGCACCTCTACATCTGGGATGAGCCGCTCAATTATATCGACGTGTTCTCACGGATGCAGATCGAGAAACTGATACTTGAATTCGAACCGACAATGCTTCTCGTAGAGCATGACGAGCGTTTCAGGGAGAAGATCGCGACACAGACAATATCGGTCGGTGATTGAACGGCAATCGATATATATAGCCGCGAAAAGCTTGAAAAATAAGGCTTTACAAGCAATTAAAGACGGTGATAAAATAATCCCATGACGCGAAGATCGTGTCATGGGATTTTGCTGTTATATGGATATAGAGGAGGCAGATATGAAGAAAAGGTGTATTGAATTCGTGAAAGTATTTCTGGCACTTGTGCTTGTGCTTTCCATGATCATTCCTTCGTGCCCGACGCGTGTAAAAGCTGCGGGCAGCGTTTTGAGCGATTATTTTTCAAAGGGACTGGATAAGGTAAAACCCGCTAATCCTGTGATAGATGCAAATGATGCGTCATACATCTATGCGACGATAAAGCAGGACGATCTGATGCTGAAGCTTATAAGGGATTATGACCAGTCACTTCAGAACTTGGATTATGACGTTGCCGAATACTGCGATTTTGATCTTAAGTATGACCTGACGGCACTCGATATCGGTTATCAGTTCGATATTTCGGTTGACGGAAGCGCATGGCAGTATAATAAGTCCTTTGATGACTGTTATTCGATGGACCGATACAGCGGAGGCTTTACATATCTTGAAGGAGCGGGAACCTCTTGTACGGACAATAACGTAACGCTGACCGTTATGGAAGCAGGTGCCGCTGACAGCGGTATCCTTAAAAAAACAGTTAAGAACGGCGAGTTCGATCTGAAGAATCATGTATACAAGATCAGAGTGCGCTATGCCCTCATGTATATGGATCTGAAGACCGAAGAGTGGGTAAATTACTTCTCTGACTGGTCTGATGAGACTTCGTTCGGAAAGACCACAAACCAGACTCTTGAAATCCCCGATGAGTTCCCCGTGCCCGATATGTCGGCGCCCCGGAGAGAACTGAATGAGGATGGTGTTTGGGGATCCTATGTATCCGCGATGTTTGATATTTCCAAGGATATCACCGATCTTGAGACCGCACTCACTGTTGGAGCAGGATTATTCCAGCCGCTGATGATCGTCTGCGAAGCCGCTGTCGACGATCCTACGGAAAAGAAATTTGAGGATGTGTCTCTGGCAAATGCGGTATGGATGTCTGTCGATAGACGCGGCATCGGTCTGAACGGACACGATTATACCGAGGCAAAGACCAGGATCCTGCTCCGCACAAAGATCGTCTGCGAGCAGCTGGACAAATCCTCGAAGTATGATTATGCGGTAGATCAGGTAAAGAACCTCAAGGTTAAGACCACAAAGACCACTTCGCTCAAGCTTACATGGTCGAAGGTTGCAGGCGCTGAGAGTTACGAGATCTACGATGCAAATAACAAGCTTGTTGCGACTTCGAAGACCAACAGCGTTACGATCAAGAAGCTGAAGGCCGGAACCGGCTATGACTTCAAGGTTCGCGCAGTGGTTGACAAGGTATTCGTAGGACTCTTCAGCGATGTACTGAAGGCTCCCACAAAGCCCAAGAAGGTCGGCATTTCGTCCTTGAAGTCAAATGCAGCGGATACTGTTCTGGTAAATTATAAAAAGGTTGCCGGAACCGGCTACGAGCTGCAGTTCGCGACAGATAAGAAGTTCAAGAATAACCTCGTGAAGGCAAAAGTCGAGGATATCAAGACCGTAAGTTATACCGAAAAGCTTTCGAAGGCTACCGGAAAGACCTGTTACGTAAGAGTCCGCGCATACATTACCTACGGCGGAAAGACCGTATACGGTGCATGGGGCAAGGTTAAGAGCATAAAAGTAAAATAATATAAAAAAGTTCTTGCTTTTAATTGCAGGTAGTGCTAAAATATTTCTCCGTGAGTAATGGTGTTCCGCTGTACCGAGCTGATGAACAACGGGTAACGCAAGGTAGTAAGAACAGCATATTTTAAGGAGGTTCATATGAACGATATTATCAAAAACATTGAGAATGCTCAGCTTAAAGAGAGCGTACCCGAGTTCAACGTTGGTGACACCGTAAGAGTTTCTTCGCTGGTTAAAGAAGGTAACCGTGAGAGACAGCAGGTATTCGAAGGAATCGTTACCAAGAGACAGAACGGCGGCGCAAGAGAGACATTCACCGTAAGAAAGATTTCTGACGGTGTAGGCGTAGAGAAGACCTGGCCTTTACATTCACCCGTTGTTGCTAAGGTTGAGGTTATCAGACATGGTAAGGTTAGACGTGCAAAGCTTAACTACCTTCGCCAGAGAACAGGTAAGGCTGCAA
>CAMZAI010000168.1 GCA_947304065.1 uncultured Clostridia bacterium
CAATTGATTATCTGTGCCTCGATCCCGTAGACCGCGGCACTTAAAACACTGCTGTACATTTTGCCCCCTGAAAAGGAATAATCAGATAGATAAAATCGATCAGAAATAATAAGATGTTTTCAGAATTTAAGAAAAATAGACTTCTGTTTCATCTGTATGCGAACAGATTATCACAGAAGTCTAATTAAGTCAATGATTATTTTGAATTTTCAGATAATTACTTCTCATTCCTTGTGAGTATCTTCTGAAGCTCCGCCATAAACGTGTCAACGTCCTGGAACTCACGGTAAACCGACGCGAATCTTACGTAAGCTACCTGATCGAGCTTCTGGAGCCTGTCCATGATCAGCTCGCCGATCACGGATGAAGGGATCTCCTTTGTATCCATGTTAAAGATCGTGTTCTCGATATCGTCGATCATATCGGTGATCTTATCGAGCGGCACGCTGCGCTTTCTGACGGAGAGCATGATGCCCTTCTCGATCTTCGCACGGTCGTAAGCCTCACGGGTATTGTCCTTCTTGATGACAAAAACAGGGATCGTCTCAACCTTCTCATACGTGGTGAAACGCTTGTTGCATGCGTCACACTGACGGCGGCGTCTGATGGAATCGCCGTCCTCGGCAGGTCTCGAATCGATAACTCTGGTATTTTCATCTCCGCAATAAGGACACTTCATCTTGAAAACCCCTATATATAGTTATTTGAGCCTCACTACAGCCCCTATATATAAGTTTAAGTAAATGAAATGCTTTGTCAAGAAAAATGATCACTTTTCCTGAGCAAACACATACATTCCGATGCCTGCGGCGATCGTCAGGTTCAGCGAATCGACAAATTCGGTCTGTTCGATGCGTACCGGCTGTCCGTATCCCGCAAATTCGGCCGGAAGTCCGGTCGCCTCGTTGCCGAATATCAGGCTGTAGCACTCCGAGCCGGGCGCCTGCGCGTCGTGCAGCGAGCAGCTCCCGTCCAGCATGAACGGATAGAGCTTCCTGTCCGGATAACGCTTTGCATATTCACCGAAGTCCGCGAACTTCTGATGTCTGATCCTGAAAAGCGATCCCATGCTGGCCCTGACCGTCTTCGGGTTAAATATATCGGCCGCGGGCTCGATCACGGCGAGGTCGTAATAACCGAAGCCGCAGGCGGTCCTGATGATCGTACCGAGATTGCCCATATTTCCGGGATTCACGAGCACGATATGCCTCTTCTGCTCCTCCAGCTCGCAGTCAAACTTGCGGAACACACCGATCACATACACATTCTCCTTGTCGGAAAGCTTCGAGATCAGTTTGTTGTTCTCGGTGATCCTGATATTCCCGGCCTTTTCCTCAAGTCTCTCCCTGTCGGTAAACGAGCTGTGGACGATGATCTCCTCCACCTGTTCCGGCATGGCGTCGATCAGTTCAAACGTCGGAAACGCCCCGAGCGTATAAGAATAATCCGCTTCTTTTTTGTATGTTTTAATATCCATCTCTTAACCTCATCATGGCAGATTCAACGCCGCCGGCTGCTCACGCACCGCGCATGACCGTTACCGCGCCGGGCACGACCTCGATATCGGTCTTCAGAGAACTTCCGCCGTATTCTCCGTCAATGCTCCACGCAAGCTCCTCATCTGCCGTCAGCTTTACCTTCGAAACCTGCCTGAACAGAATATGAGGATCGCTCACATCGCCGCGAAGCAGCGCCGATATTATCGCGCTCAGGTCAACGGCGTTCTTTGGCGAGCGGATGAGCAGCAGCTCCATTTTCCCGTCGTCCAGCTTCACATCAAACTTTTTCAGGAAATCCATACCGCCGATCGAAACGGAATTGCTCACGGTCCCGAACAGGTAATCTCCTTCCTCTTCTACGCCGTCGGCTTCAACCTTTATATGCCTCTTAAAGCCCAGATTCTCGGGCAGCGCCGACGCCGCGGTCAACACATACGCAGCGTATCCGAGCACGTTTTTGAGCTTCTGGTCCGTTCCGTAGCTGATCTCGGAAAACGCTCCGAAAGCCGCGGTATAATTAAAATACCTGTCTCCGTTCATCATTCCGACATCATACGAAAACTCCCTGCCGGAAAAGATCGTCTCGAGCGCCTTCGGGAAAGCCGAAGGAATGCCGAGACTCTTTGAAAAATCATTGGTGCTTCCCGCGGGGATATAGCCGATGCGGGGCTTTTCTTTCATTGCAAGAATCCCCGATATCACATGGTTGAGAGTTCCGTCTCCCCCGACGCAGATCACGAGTTCCGCCCGCCCGTCGAAATCCCGGAGTATATCCTCGGAATTGAGCTGTCCGGGAATGATCGGAAAGACCGTGGGCTCGTAGCCTTCCGTCGCGGTCCTCCTCACGATGTTCATAATGTTCTGGGGGCCTTTCTTCTTGCCGGCCGCCTCATTTATCAAAATAACCGCCTGTTTTTTATTCATATTCTCTTTCCCCATTATGCGCTGTTTTCAGTCTGTCAGAACCGCTTGCGGCCCGACCTGACATTTAGTATGTATCCGAAGAAACCTCCCACAATTCCTCCGATGATATGCGATGTGTTTGAAATATTGTCGTTCACCGTCAGTCCTTCATAAACCTGCTGTCCGATATAGAACAGCGCTACCAGTATGAAGGTCAGCGGTATCTCACCTTCCTTAAAGCCCGTGAACGAAGACATCAGGATAAACGCGAACACCACTCCGCTCGCGCCGCAAAGCGCAATGTTCGGGAACACGATGTAATTGAAAATGCTCGTAGCAAGCGCCGTTACAACGGTCACCGTCAGCAGTGTCTTCGATCCGTATTTCTCCTCGAGCATGGGACCCAGGAGCAGGATGTAGCTCATATTGCCGATCAGATGCGCCCAGCCCGAATGTCCGAGCACATGCGTAAACGCCCTGAGCCACGTGAGCGGCGACAAAAGCGGCGAATGATACGTCATAAAGAGCAGCCGCGTCGACTTTCCGCCGGTCAGGCTTCCCAAAAGCGTCACGGCAAAGCACAGCCCTACAAATGCCAGCACAAAAGGTGCATTTATCGTTATACGAAGTCTTTTCCGCATACAATATCCCTCCATCTGTTATCTATTAGAATAGCAAATGAGGATGAGGATTTCAAGTTGCCCGGTTTTGCCTACGGAGCTCATAGGTAATCCCCCGAACGATGGATGTCTTATCGCGCGGACTGAGGTATAATATCACTACTCGTATCCCACTCACGTATCGGAGGTACTCTCATGGATAACCTCAAAATGATCGAACATTTAAGCCAAAAAGCCTGTGTTGTCGCTGTCAGGATCAATTCTGCCGAAAACAAAAGAGAGATCACAATCGAGGATGCGAACAAAGCATATCTCGAATCGGTGAATAAGCAGAATGAAGAATTCGTCCCCGGAAGACCTTATACCTACTATATTTCCGAGGAGCCGAATTTTGAATCGATGGTCATTCGCTGCGTATCGGCCAAGAAGACCCAGCACCAGTATGTCAATGCCGATCTGTACAACGCCTGGCTCGATCTGTACGCAATTCCCCTGAATTCCGACGGCGGAGTCACGGAATACTGCCTGTTCACATATGAAATGACTCCGGAGCCGGAATCGGACAAACTCATTGATATCACGCCCTATACCGCGGCGCAGGTTCTCAAGACTTGCGTCAGGCTGCGTCAGACCGACGACTTTCAGGCAGCGATGGATTCAATAATCAAAGACATTCGTCATATGTGCGATTCCAGGGCCTGCAGCATTCTGCTCACTGATTTCGACGCAAAGAAATGCTCCATCCTCTGCATCGACCACGATGAGACTTTCTCCGCCGCACGCGATGATATAGTATTTCTTGACGCTTTCTACGAGATCGCCGCTACCTGGCGTGAACTCATGGGCGGCAGCAACTGCTATATCGTAATGGACGAATACGATATGAAGACCCTGGAAGAAAAGGATCCCATCTGGGCCGAATCCATGAAGAATTCCCATGTCCATAATGTAGTGCTCTACCCTCTCCGTGCCAATAATAAGATCATCGGATACATGTTCGCGACCAATTTCAATACTGAGAAGGTCAATGTGATCAAAGAGGTCATGGAGCTTAACGCATTCATTCTCGCCGCCGAGATAGCCAGCCATCAGATGTACGAAAAGATGGAGCGCATGAGCCGCTATGACATGCTGACCGGAGTCTTGAACCGCAACGCGATGAACAACCGCATCGCCGAATGCAAATCGGGCGTCTGTCCCATTGAGAATGATTTCGGCGTTGTATTCGTCGATGTCAACGGCTTAAAGCACATCAACGACATAAAGGGCCATCAGGCCGGCGACGAAATGATCCGGACCGTGGCGGAGCGTCTGCAGGATATTTTCAAGGGCTATGAGATCTACCGTGCAGGCGGCGACGAATTCATGGTCATCGCCGAAGGGTGCACACGAAGTGAGTTTAACGATCTGATTGAAAAGCTCAGGGATCAGAACGATGAAGACGATGTCCACTTCGCGGTCGGCAGTTTCTTCGACGAGCTCGACCACGATATTCACACCGCGCTTCATTCCGCGGACGCCGACATGTATTATGACAAATCCGCATATTACAGGAATCATCCCGAGCTGAGCAGACGAACAGAATAAAAATAATCAAGGTGCCTTTACAGGCACCTTTTAAGCTGCTCATCCGATACTCCGGGCAATATTTTTCTCATATGACGCATCAGCTTTTCATAAGATTCTTTGGGCTCGCATTTGTACACCTTATCCGTGAACGCCTTCCCGAATAACCGTTCCGGCGTCGTATATTCGGCCAGCCCCCATCCGTACTCGTTTCCGCACTTGTCCACGGCGTATCTGAAATCGTTAGAGGTAATGTAACACTGCATCTGGAGGCGTGTGATCATTGTGTCGAAGCCTTTTTTGCCGTTCTTTCCGTAATTACCCAATTTCTTCAGCGGCTTTGATAATATGGGCGCGTTTGCATCGATCAGTTCGTACAGTTCCTTATCCTGCCTCGACGCCAGTCCGTCATCATATCTCGCGTCAAAATCGTAGCCGTCCCTTCTGTAGTTCGCGAAGTCGGGGAACCACTCCGGACTGATATACATCGCCTTATTGCGGTAAAACTTGCCGTACGCACAGTTCATGGCCTTGATCACCGGCCCCTTCCACTCCCATGCGGGCCAGAAGCCGTCATCACCGCTGTTGTACCAGCATTTGTACGAAATATGATCCTCGATCGAGAAATCGTCGATCTCATTCCTGAAAAAAGGCACAAAACCGACCTCATTGATCAGGTCGATCAGATCCTGCATGGAACTGATCTTAAAAGAATCGGAAAATGTCATCATTCCTTCACCCCGCAAATTCAACTGTGCTTACACCGAATTATAATTTAACATAAAAAAACGGCAAAAGAAAGAGAATACCGCATGATGTCGGAACGGCACCATGCGGTATTTATCATTCATTATTTGATTTCAGCGATCACACCGGATAAGCCTTATTTTCCTTATCGGCAGCGTTTACGTCAACGCCCTTCTGCTGTGCCTGACGGTACTTGAAGAAATCGGTAGCAACCTGAGGGAACAGAGCGTAGGAAAGAACATCCTCATCCTGCTGGATCCACTCCTTGCACTCCTCACGGAACTTATCGAGCTGAGGCGGGA